>CANGHX010000008.1 GCA_947453715.1 Flavobacteriales bacterium
GAAATTAAACTAGCAATTTTAGAGAAAAGTGGAGAGAAAATTGATCAAGTAAAAGAAAATGATCCCGAATCAATCATTTGGAAAAATTATGATTCAAAAAGCCCTTTGCAACCAACACGCTTAAATCTGATGGCGATTCAGGCAAAAGATCAATACGATATTCCAATGCATGAAATCATTGGAGATGAATTGACTGTAATTACGGGTTCAGGTAAAGATTTATGGAAACATTATAATGAATTTCGAAATAATATTTGTCATCTAGTTGGAACATATGAAATTGGAGAAAAAAAGTATTCGTTCAATCCAACGAATATCAACCAGTTTAAAGATAACAACGAATTAAACTCATTAGTCGAAAAATTAATCGCTAAAAATACGATCAACACCAACGAAGATAAAGAAGTCTTAAAACAACTTTATACGGAACTTACAAAAAACGAACGATACAATACGGAAGAAGAAAAAAACATACATTGGATCGGTAAAACATTTGATCACTCCCCGCTCGTTGCAGCAATTGCTTCGTTGACTTCGATGCAACAAGAAATATTAACGGCAAGAGCTACTGCCTTAGCTCATATCAAAGGAAAAGTAACTGTTGGTGATTATAGCTTTAATAAAGTTACAGCATTAGCTTATGGTCCAGTTTCAGTAAACCAAGGTGATAATATTGATGTGAAAGTCATGATGGCTGCTTATGATTCAGATAATCAACCAATTGTCACATTCAATGGAAATCCAGTTAAAAACATTCAAGATGGTTATGGAATTGTCACCACAAGAGCTGGTTCAGGGAATGAAATGAAATTGAGCGGAACTGTTTCAATACGAAAAAAATCAGGTGAAATGAAAACAGAAAAATGGGAAACTTCAGTTGTTGTAATGAAACCTCAAGGTACAATTTCAATTCCTGCTTACAATATACTTTATAAAAACTATCCCAATGAAATTGAAGCAGTTGCTTCTGGTTTTGATGAGACATTTGTAACAGGAACGGCTGGAATGAAATTCACTAAAAAAGGAACGAAATACATTGTTGATCCAGGTTCAGCAAGAATTTGTAGTATGACGATTTATGGAAAAAACAAAAAAGATTCGTCTAGAAAAATGCTTGGGACTTTCAATTACAAAGTCGCTGCTTTGCCAACACCACAACTCTATTTTGGCTCACTTTCAAATGGATCTAAAGCAACTGTTTCTTTAATCAAAACAATCAAAAGATTGAAAAATGCATATGATCCTTCGAGTCCATTGAATATACCATTTAACACTGGAGAATGGAGTTTTTCGGTGGAAAACACACCACTTAGAGGTAAAGGAACTGGAGAACTATTAAATCAAGATGCAATAAGTAAATTAAAACAAGTTAAAAAAGGAGATAAAATAATTTTCTCATCAAAAGCATTTGGTGCTAAAACAAGCTCTTTCACGAGTTGTATTATTATTGCAGAATAAATTTTCCTGTACCTAAATCAGTTTAATAGCGGTTAGAAATAATCGCTATTTTTCGTTGAACTATTTTCTTTTATATTACAATTTCTTTTTCTACCTTTAGATTGAAAACACAACAATAAACCGACGAGAAATGAAACAAATTGGAATAAATGGATTTGGGAGAATTGGAAGATATTTTACTCGTCTAGCTCTTGATCGAAACGATATTAACGTTACAGTAATTAATGATTTAGCAGATGTAAAAACATTGGCTCATCTTCTAAAATATGACAGTGTTCACGGAAAATTAAATCATCCTTTCACCATTCAAGACAATAAAATAGTTTTTGAAAATGGGAAAGAAATACTTTTTATTAAAGAACGTAATCCAGAATTAATTCCTTGGAAAGAATACGGTGTTGAAATTGTATTAGAATCAACTGGATTATTTTTATCACATGATGATGCTAGCAAACATTTAGTTGGTGGTGCAAAAAAGGTAATAATATCTGCGCCTGCTAAAACAGAAGATGTGAAAACGGTTGTATTAGGTGTGAATGATCAGTTATTAGAAGATTCTGATGTAATTGTATCAAATGCTTCTTGCACTACAAATTCGGCAGCTCCTTTGATTAAAGTCTTGTTAGAATTAGGTGAAATTGAATCTGCATTCATCAATACAGTTCACAGTTATACTTCTGATCAACGTTTACATGATGCTCCACATTCTGATTTGAGAAGAGCTCGTGCGGCTAATCTTTCAATTGTTCCAACAACAACTGGAGCGGCAAAAGCAATTACCAAAATTTTCCCTGAACTTGAAGGGAAAATGGGTGGTGGCGGAATGCGAGTTCCTGTTCCAGATGGATCTTTAACTGACTTAACAGTTGTGATGAAAAAACCATTAACGGTTGATCAAATCAACGAAGCAATGAAAAAAGCGGCTAATTCTACTTTGAAAAATATTTTAGCCTATACAGATGAACCTTTGGTTTCAATTGATATCGTTGGAAATCCACACAGTTGTATTTATGACTCAGAATTGACAAGTGTGATTGGTAACATGGTGAAAATTGTAGGTTGGTACGATAATGAAGCTGGTTATTCCAATAGATTAATAGATTTAGCGATTAAATTATAAAGAATATTAAACATAAAAAAACCGAGTTAATAACTCGGTTTTTTTATGTTTATTAATTTCAAGTAATCTTATTTTTGTTTAAAAATCCAGCCTTTAACACCTATTGTTTTAGATTCAGCTATTGCATCGCCTTTAGTGGAATATGAACCAATACTTACAACATACATTTTATCAATTCTACCTAATAATTTAGCATCCAATCCTTTTGCAATCATTTGACTAACAAAATGTTCTGCATTGGCTTCAACTGAAAATGAACCGCCAATAATATGATATTTACCTCCTGATGAACTTGCAACAGGTGCAGAAACTACTGGAGCTGGCTTTGGTTTAGGAGTTGCTTTTGGTTTTTCAACTGGCTTCACTTCTTCTACTGGCGCTGGAGTTTCTTCTTCCATAGCTGGTGCTGAAACCTCTTCAGTATTCGATGTTTCAACAACAACAGTCGTCGATGATTCCTCTTCTGGTGCAGAATCAGCTTCAGTCAATTCAATGTTTTTATTATTCTCAGCTAAAACTTTTGGTTCAACTAACTTTGGAGCAGAAATGTCACCAGAATTATACAAAATAAATCCTAAACCTCCTAAAAGTCCAACCGCAATAATACTCACCGCTAAAACAATTGAAGACTTTTGATTTGCCGTTTTTTGAACGATAAAAGATCTTTTCGGTTCTTTAACTTCTTTCTCTTTTTTCGGAGTAGATTTAGCTTCTTCTTTTACTGTCGCTTTAACTTCTTCTTTTGCAGCTTCTGTTTTCGGAGCTTCTTCCTCTTTTGCCTCTTCAGGCATTCCTTTCATTGCTAATTTTTCCATACGTTCAGCTAAACGTCTTTCTCGTTCAGCTTCACGCTCAGCATTTTTAATTCTTTTTGCCTCTAATTCTTCTGGAGTTAATTCTGCTTTTGGTTTTGGAGGAGCCACCGGTTCCGTTTGAACAGGTGCAGTCGCTTCAGGAATAATTTTTTCTTCTTTAATCTCTACTTTTGGCTCAACAACTGGACGTTCTCTTTTTTCTTTGACAACAGGCGTTGGCTTTACAATTTCAGGTTTTGGCAACGTATCAGCATAATTCTCCATCAAAATGCCATCTTTCAACATTTCTACTGGACCTGCTTTACGAATTGCAATTACATGCTTCTCACCAATTTGAATTTCTAAATCCTTGCTTGAATTAATTGTAATACCATCTATATCATTTTGATATCCAGAGCCATTATTATTATTTTGAACGATCTCAGTTGGTAAAACTTCATTCGTAACTTGAACCAATTCTTCTGTGACTTCAACTTGTTCAACAACAGTTTCAGCTACGATAACAACTTCAGGTTCTTTTACTTCAACCACTTCAACAATTGGCTCGGCTTCTATTTTAATTTCTGGCTCAGCGACTTCAATTTTTTCCTCAACAACAGGAACAATGACCTCATCTTTTTTAACTTCAGAAGGCATTGAACCATCCCAGTTTCTAAAAATAACATCACCTGATTTATCTTTTAAAAATGTTCCAAATTGAAACATATCATAAGACTCTCCTCTATCTAAAACTGCTTGAACATCGCGAACATATTTTGAAATTAAATTTTTAGCGTCATTTAATTCAAACCCTTCTTTTTCAGAAATATAGGCAGCTAATTTACCGTCATCATATTTCAAATAAGGCATAAACATTATTTCACCAGTTGAGTGATTTGTAATTGTTAAAGCACCCAAATCAGGGATAATTATCGTATTTACTTCCTTTAATAGTAACAATAAGTATTTATCCATATCAGTGAAAAATTAATTTTTAGCAATCATGAAAGTACAAAAATTATTTAAATAATTCTGAAAATTGAAAAGTTTCATTTAATCTTATTCCAGAAGGTGTCGTCTGAAGTGTGCAACATTCATTTACACTATCATGTTCCAAGAACAAAACATACTCATTTTCAGCTGCTTTATTTAAAAATTTAAATTTTTCATCCAACGTTAATAGCGGTCTAGTATCATAACCCATAACGTAAGGCAAAGGAATATGTCCCGTGCTTGGTAATAAATCAGCCATAAATACCAACGTTTTTCCTTGATATTTGATATGTGGAATCATCATACTTTCAGTATGCCCATCTACAAAAAGCACATCCATGCCTTCAAAAACATTTTCAGTATAATCTCCTTTGCGTTCAATGAATTTTAACTGACCACTTTCTTGAATTGGTAAGATGTTTTCTGATAAAAAAGAGGCTTTTTCACGAGCATTTGGTTCTGTTGCCCATTTCCAATGATTCTCTGTGCTCCAGTAATTTGCTTGCTTAAAAACCGTCTCAAAACCTGTTTGATCTTTGTTCCATTTTACCCCTCCTCCACAATGATCAAAATGTAAATGTGTTAAAAACACATCTGTAATATCATCATGAGAAAAACCTAATTTATGAAGATTCGAATCTAAACTATCATTCCCATTCAAATGATAATGAGAAAAAAACTTTTCAGATTGTTTATCTCCAATTCCAGTATCTATTAAAATAAGCTTATTTCCATCTTCAATCAATAAACTTCTCATTGACCAATTGCAAAGATTATTTTCATCTGCCGGATTTGTTTTTTGCCACAACGTTTTAGGAACAACTCCGAACATTGCACCACCATCTAACTTGAAATTTCCTGTGTTTAAAGTATGAATTTTCATTCGCTTATTTATTTTTACTATAAATGTATATTTTGTCTGTTGAAAAACTAAATTTTTCAATCGGTAAATCATTGATTTTTGGAGCCTTTAAACCATCTTTAAAAGTTGTATTACCAACAATGACTCTCGCTTCATCCCATGAATTATCAATGATGAAATGTTGTAATGTTTTACTTCCTCCTTCAATAAAAACAGATTGAATATTTAAATCATAAAGTGCTTCTAGAATTGAAGCTGTATTCAAATCTGATAATTTAACCCACTGACAATTTGCTGATTCTTCAGATTTTATTTTGTTTAAAATAATCGTTTTGGCTTCCGAATTAAAAATATTCGAATCGCTTGAAATTCTCAATTGACTATCAATCAAAATTCGAATTGGATTTTTACCATCTACTTCTCTTACAGTCAAACTTGGATTGTCGTTTTCAACTGTTTTTCTACCGACCAAAATGGCTTGCTCTTCGGAACGCCATTGATGAACCAAAATTTGAGTTTCAGGAGAACTTATCCAATTCACACCTTTTGAAGCTTCTTCTCTATTTTTATCTAAAAATCCGTCTTGAGTTTGAGCCCATTTTAAGATGATGTATGGTCGTTTCTTTTCATGAAAAGTAAAGAATCGTTTATTTAAAAATCTACATTCTTTTTCTAATACACCAACTACCACTTCAATTCCAGCATCTTTTAATCGTTTAATTCCTTTACCTGAAACTTCTGAAAAAGTATCTAAACAACCAATTACAACTTTTTTGAAATAATGATGAACAATTAAATCTGCACATGGAGGTGTTTTTCCGAAGTGAGCACAAGGTTCTAACGAAACATAAATCGTTGCTTCTTTTAAGGAATCTTTATTCAAAACCGAATTAACAGCATTTACCTCTGCGTGTGCTTGTCCATATTCCCGATGATAACCTTCTCCAATAATTTTTCCATTCAAAACAATTACAGCACCAACCATCGGATTAGGAGCAACATTGCCTTCCCCTAATCGAGCTAATTCAATACAGCGTTGCATGAAAATTTCATCTGTCATCATATTGCGAATATACTGAATTGTATTTCTAAATTAATTGAAATAGAAAAGATAATTCTTCATTTTTAAAATTCCACTATCTTCGTATTTATGAAAACATTCACGCGAGAAGAAAAATTTAAACATTTATTTAGCCTTCCAGTTATTGTAGCTGCGTTGGGCTATTTTGTAGATATCTATGATTTATTACTTTTTGGAATTGTTCGAATTCCAAGTTTAGAAGCAATGAATCTAGATCCAGATGTTGCTGGAAGTATTATCAATAATTGGCAAATGTTTGGTTTGCTTCTTGGTGGAATCTTGTGGGGTGTCCTTGGTGATAAAAAAGGTCGACTATCTGTGCTTTTTGGTTCTATTTTAGTTTATTCTTTAGCTAATATTGCTTGTGGATTTTTGCCTTCAATAAATTTTATGGACAAAACATATGCATATGCAGGTTTGAGATTTATCGCTGGAATTGGTCTAGCTGGTGAACTTGGAGCAGGAATCACTTTAGTTGCTGAATCATTACCAAAAGAATTAAGAGCAATTGGAACTTCATTGGTTGCTGGATTTGGATTGTTTGGAGCTGTTGTTGCCAATTTCACCGTTAAACTTTCAGGTGATTGGACCTATGCTTACATGATTGGTGGAGGTTTAGGTTTATGTCTTTTATTACTTAGAATTGGAGTATTAGAATCTGGTATTTACAAAGACATTTCAAGTGATTCTGAAATTAAAAAAGGAAATTTCTTCTCCTTTTTTACAAATTGGGAACGCTTTGTAAAATACATGAAATGCATTGGAATTGGATTACCAACTTGGTTTTGCATCGGAATTTTAGCATTTTTCGCCAATCAAGTTGGAAAGGATTTAGGTATTATTGAAGAGGTTAATCCAGCACAAACAATCATGTGGGCTTATATTGGTATTTCAGCTGGAGATTTTTTAAGTGGATTTTTAAGTCAATGGTTAAAATCACGCAAGAAAGCCATTATCTATATGATGTTTTTTACTTTAATCGGTGTTATTCTTCTGTTATTTGGAGGTACAAAAAGTGCAAACATGTATTATTTTTATTGTGTTTGGTTAGGTTTAGGCACAGGCTATTGGGCAATGTTCGTGACCGTTGGAGCTGAGCAATTTGGAACGAATATTCGTTCTACTGCAACTACTACAATTCCAAATATTGTAAGAGGAACGGTTATTTTAATGACTTTCTTATTTGATTTCTGCAAACCATCAACTGGGGTTGTTTATTCAGCTGTTATTGTTGGAATATTAGCTTTTGGAATTGGTATTTACTCCACGTTAACAATCCCGGAAACGCACGGGAAAGAGTTGGATTTTGTGGAATAAAACAATTATACTAAATCGATATATTAAATATTTTGTTAAATTTGTATTAAATTAACTTGAATCAAACCAACTATTTTACTTTTATTTCGTTACTATTGTTACCGAGGTATTTTTTCAACACTATTCATCTTTAATTAATTTTAATTTATAATTATGATTGGTTATGGAAAATTTTAAATATATATATGTATTATTAATCAGTATATTCCTTACTAGTTATTCAAGTAACGCTGCTGCTCCTACAACTCAGACTTCTGTCATCTATTTTTCTGCAATCTCAACAACAAGTTTAACCATTAAATGGACAAGTGGAAATGGTGCTAATAGAGCAGTTTTTGTAAAATCTGGTTCTGGTGCAATTACAAATCCGACGAATAATACAACCTATACTGCCAATACTGCATTTGGATCAGGTACTCAATTAGGGGTATCGGGTTATTACTGTGTTTATAATGGTGCTAGCACTACTGTTACTGTTACTGGATTAACGCAAGGGACAACTTATTATGTTCAATCTTTTGAATATAATGGAGGTGCAGGTGCTGAAACATACTATACGGCTACAGCAACTGCCAACCCAAATTATCACGAAGCTGCACCAACAGGAACAACTTATTTTACAGTAGGCTCAGGTGCTCCTACTTATAGCGCTATTGAAACGGCTCATAACGCTGCAACTGGTGCTAATCCATATATAATAGAATTACTTCCAAATTATTCTTATGCTTCTGAAACATTACCAATTACATTAAATTGGCAAACAAATAGAAGTAATACAAATACAATTACAATTCGACCGCAAACGGGAGTTACATCAATTAGCATGAGTGGTTCAAGCTCGGGAGCTACAATTTTTGATTGGGAAAATAAATATGTTACACTGGACGGAAGAGCAGGAAGTACTGGGAGTTCAGTAATGACAATTGAAAATACAGCTACCGCATCAACTTCAACAGCATTCGATATTAATTCATCAAGTAATGGGCCAGTTGATTATTCTACTATTCAGTATTGTACGATAAAAGGTTCAAACTCGAATTATACTGGCACAAACGATCCTGGTGTTATCCATATTCGTGGATATTATAGTACTGGGGTAAATTATTTAACGATTGATAATTGTACAATAGCAAATGGTTCAGGCGGTAATCCCGGCATGCTTATTTGTACATATAATGGTTCATTATCATCAGGTTCTGTGAATAGTAATATTAGCATAACAAATAATACTTTTTCAAATTTTAAAGTCTATGCTATTTATTTAAAGTCTAGTGAAACATCAAATACTTGGACTATCACAGGAAATAGTTTTTTCCAATCTGCTTCACAAACTCCTATAAGTGATGTTCAAGTAATTTCAATTAACAGTGGTTCAGGTCATACTATTACTGGAAATTATATTGGTGGTCAAGCAGCCAACTGTGGAGGAAGCGCTTATACTCTATCAACATCTGCTTTCGGTTTCAATGGAATTTACTTTAGCTCACTTTGCTCAGGAGGCTCAACTAACACAATAAGTAATAATACAATTTCAAATTTGAGTATTACAAATTCAAGTGCCGATCCTTTTTATGGCATTAAAGCTGATGGAAGTTCAACTTTTACAATTGGGTCATCAGGAAATGGAAATGTTGTAGGTTCAACCTCAGGGACAGGAAGCATTACCATTTCAACTTCATATGCTGGCACTTGTTACGTGATAATGATTTCAAACAGATCTTCAGGAAGTTCAAACACCATTTCTTATAATACAGTTGGAAGTATTACTTTAAGTGGTACAGCAACAGCCTGTTATTTAGAAGGAGTAGAATTATTATCTGCTGGTACTTCAACAGTAAGTTACAATACAATTGGAAATTCGACTGCTTCAAACATAACTATATCTTCCTCAAATTATGGATATGTAGCTATTTATAGTGATGCAGGTTCAAATACAACTGTAACTTACAACACGATTCAAAATTTCAACGTTTCACAAACAGGATCAACAATATATGCTATGGGGATTTATCTTCCAGGTTCAAGTACCAATTCAGTTACATACAATACAATAGGAAATTCGACATCAAATAACATGACCTTTGCAATTAATGACAATGTTCAAGGAATATATTCATCAGCAGGCACAAATACAATTTCTAACAATACAATACAACAACATCAATTAACTTCAACAAATACATCAGCCCAATTTGAAGGTATTTATATTACCAATGGTTGTTCAACTGCTCAAACTATTTCTTCCAATACTATAAAAAATATAACTTCTTCTGGAACTAATACTTCAAGCACATCATTAACAGGTGTATGTGGGATTTATTTCAGTGGAATTACGGGCAATACCTCAATAACAAGTAATAGAATTTCAAATTTATCAATTACAGCTACTGCATCTAGCTATACAATCACAGGAATTAATATTAATTCAGCCTCAGGAACACATACAATTAGTAAAAATAAGTGTACAGGTTTTAATAATGCTGGTAATAATGCCTCTTCAATCATTGCAGGTATTTACTTACAAAATGGTACAACTAATCTTTATAATAATGTCATTTTATTAAATAATGGCGCAAATACAGGATTGTCAATAAACATTTACGGAATCAGGTATGAAACGACTTTAACAGGAGTAATTTATCATAATACTATTAAAATTTATGGTACAGCTACATCGCTTTCAGGATTATCTGCTTGTTTATGGAACAATGTATCTTCTACATTAACTGTGAAAAATAATTTATTTCAAAATGTTAGAACAAATTCTGGTGGTTCTGGTTCTCATTATGCAATATATTTTCAAACAAATCCTGGAACATTAACTGAGGATTACAATTATTTAGAAGGTTCAGGGACTGGCGGATTCATCGGGTATTATGGAGCAAACAAATCTACTATTGCAACTTGGAGAACTGCTTCTAGTAAAGATGTAAATTCTAAATCAACAACTATTACAGTCGATCAATTTGGTGCTGTGCCTGCGGCTTCGGCTTCTGATGTAAAAAATACAGGTACAAATCTTTCCGCAACAGTGTCAACAGATTTTGATGGTAATGCAAGATCAACAACACCATATATGGGTGCATTTGAAACAGGAACAGCTTTACCTATCAGTTTGTTTTCATTTACCGCAGAAATGATTCGTAATACATATGTTGAATTAAATTGGATTACCGCAAGTGAAATCAATAATGATTATTTTACGATCGAAAAAACGCAAGATGGTTTAAATTATGAAGTAGTTGATATTGTTAAAGGAGCTATAAATAGTCAACAAAAAATTCATTATTCATTAAATGATTGGAAACCTTATTCAGGTCTTTCCTATTACAGATTAAAACAAACTGATATTAACGGTAATTTTACTTATTCAAAACTAATTTCAGTTAATAAAACAATCGAAAATGAAACTAAAACGATAATATATCCAAATCCAAATAATGGGGAAGAGTTTGTTATATCTTTTAATTATCCCATAGTAGAAGTTTGTTCAATTGAAATTTACAATCAGTTATCAAATAAAGTTTCTGAATTTGAAAAATTACCCATTAATAATGAAATTAAAATTCAAAGTTCACAACAACTAAAAAGTGGAACCTATTTTATTTTAGTAAAAAATTCATTTGAACAACAAATATTAAAAATGGTTGTTCAATAAACTAAAAAAGCCACGAATTATTCGTGGCTCCTAAAATAAATATTAGTTTTAATGTTTCGCTAAGTAATCAGCAACTCCATCAAAACTAGCTGTCATTCCAGCATCTCCTTTTGTCCAGTTTGCAGGACAAACTTCTCCGTTTTCTTCGAAAAATTGTAATGCATCAACCATTCTTAAGGCTTCATCAACGTTTCTTCCTAATGGGAAGTTATTTACCAATTGGTGCATAACAACTCCATTTTTGTCAATTAAGAATAAACCTCTGTATGCGATCATTGGACCATTTGCAGTTAATTTACCTTCCATATCGTATTCGTACTCTCCAGCTAAAACACCATAAGCTTCAGAAATTGTTTTATCTGTATCAGCGATAATTGGATAAGTTACTCCTTGAATACCACCTTGTTTTTTAGGAACTTGTAACCATCCCCAGTGAGACTCTTCAGTATCTGTTGAAGCTGCAACAACTTTTGCACCTCTAGCTTCGAATTCAGCTAATTGCGCTTGAAATGCATGTAATTCAGAAGGACATACAAATGTGAAATCTTTTGGGTAAAAGAATAAAACCACTGGATTTTTTCCAATGAATTGATCTAATGAAAAATCTTTAACAATTTCTCCTCCGTTTACTACTGCAGCCGCTTTAAATGACGGTGCTTTTTTTCCTACTAAAACTCCCATGTTTATTTTATTTATTATGATTATTAAAATTTACTTCCCCAAATTTAACGATAAAGCATTAATTAATTATTAAGCAAACCATTAAACATTTTATTTCTTTTCATTGTATAAATTATCATTGTAAGAACTGTTCATTATTAAATCTGAGATAATTTCAGATTCAAAAACTCTTTTTATTTCTACAACATATTTTTTTTGTTTTTCTTTTATTAATTCTATCTCAATATTTTCATTATCAGAAGCTTGATCAAACGTTTTTTTATTTGGCCAAAGTGCATATCCTAAAAATAAATTTGAATCGATCTTTTGCAACCTAGAACCTAAACTTCCTTCAAACTTATAAATCAAATTAGTCAGCTCTTTCCAACTTTCGATAAACTCATTTTCAAATTCAGAATGAATTTTAAATGAATAAATAACTGAAAAGTTGTTTGAATTTTCCACTGTAAAGATTTATACTGCAAAGATGTACATTTTACATATATTGTTTTTATTGATTATATTTATATTTCAATAGATAATTTTTATGATTACAATTCAACAGATGAATTACATCTTGGCTTTAAATGATACCCGTCATTTTCAGCGTGCTAGTGAGCAATGTTTTGTTACCCAACCAACATTATCGATGCAACTAAAAAAGGCAGAAGATGATCTTGGCTTTCAAATTTTTGACCGATCAACAAATCCACTATCATTGACAAATTTTGGGATGGAATTTATTCCTATCATCCGTGAAATCACCAATGATGTTTCTAAAATTGAACATCTAACTAAATCAATGAAAGGACTTTATACAGAAAAAATTAGAATTGGAATTATACCTACCATTTCCGCCTACTTGGTTTCTGATATGTTTAAAGTTTGGAAAGAAGAATTAATAAATTCTCAAGTAGTAATAAAAGAATTGAAAACAGAAGATCTATTAATCGCAATTGAAAAAAAAGAAATTGACTTAG
This sequence comes from Flavobacteriales bacterium, assembly GCA_947453715.1. GTDB lineage: Bacteria > Bacteroidota > Bacteroidia > Flavobacteriales_D > Crocinitomicaceae > CAIUKX01. The sequence goes on from CANGHX010000008.1 coordinate 12,924, forward strand.
GAATATTGGCAGGACCGATAAATGAAACAAGTTTAAGAACAACTCCAATATTTAAAGAAGAAATAAAAGCATATATCAAAAATCATAAAGATTCAAAAATTTCATCGAGTTCGTTAAGTAAATTACATCCTTGGTTGTTAAGTAAAGGAAACTGCTTAAGAACGCAGATGGTACACTTTTGCAGTATCCAAACTGAAAAAGAAGATAATTGGAATTATGAAGGAGGAAATATTGAACTTTTAATCCGAATGGTTAATGAAAACGGAGGGTATACACTTATTCCGAGTGAACTAGAAAGGATTCTTAATCTTAAACCAACCGATTGTATTCAAATTTTTTCAGATGATGTAAATGAAAATCCAGCTCGTGAAATCATTGCAATTTCACCAAATAGATCAACAAAATGGAATTCTATCGAAAAAATAATTCGCTCTTGCCAACATTTTTACAATAAAATTGAAAACAAAAATCTAAAAATATTGGATTGGAAATAGCTATAACGACTTCAAAAATTTAATTAAAGCAGCTCTGTCTTTAACATTTAACTTTTTAAAATAAAGTTTTGCATTTATAGCTTCACCCCCATGCCATAGTATAGCTTCTGTTAAATTTCTGGCTCTACCGTCATGTAAAAAATTACTATGTCCATTAACAACTTCGGTTAATCCAATTCCCCACAAAGGTGGTGTTCTCCATTCGCTTCCATCGGCTAAATATTCTGTTCGATTATCAGCCAAACCTGCACCCATATCATGCAACAATAAATCTGTATAAGGATATATTGTTTGATTTGAAATCGATTTAAAGGCAACATTCACAGCTGTTTTTTGCTTTGGAACATGACACTTCACACAAGAAGCTTCACTAAACAATTGTTTTCCCCGAATCACTTCTGAATCATTTACATTCCTTTTTGCTGGCACCCCTAATGTCTTTAAATAAAAAGTCAACGAGTAGATCAAACTATCGGATATCTCTTTTTGGACACCAAGATTTTGATTGTATAAATTATTTTCTATTGGGAATAAAAAGTTTGTTAAACCGATATCTTCTGAAAAAGCAAAACCTACTTGTTGAAGCAATGTTGGTGAACCTGCTTTCCACCCAAATCGCCCGATAGACATCTTTTGATCTTTTACATTCCATACTGAATTTGCCTTTCCTGATATTCCATCTCCATTTGAATCAAATAAATCTTGATTAGCTAACAAAGCCCATTCTGGAATTGCTTCTAATAATCCCAAACCGAAAACAGGTCTCGATAATCTAGGAGAAATCATTGCGTCTGATGGAAATGACATATATGAATTTAGAATAGTAAAAGTTGGTTGTCGTAATTCATATAATTCACCGTCATCAAAATTTCCTTGTAAATAAGTATATGTAACACTTACGTTTCCTTCTGAGTTCATTCCAGCTATTGCTCTTGGTTGAAATTGTAATCCAAAATTAGGAACGGCTATAGGACCTCCATGCTCATTTTCTCCAGGAACACTAATCCTCAATAATAAATTATGGATATTATCTCCTTCTTTAGGTGAGATATTTCGACCATCGGAAGGATGACAAGAAACACAAGAAACAGCATTAAAAATAGGTCCTAAACCTGGATTTATTGGAGATGGCGAGCTTACAAAAGATGATTCAAAAAGTTTATCTCCTACTCCATGAATTAATTCTTGAGCAGCGGTCAGACCATTAAATGTATTTGAGTATGCACCTCCACTTTGATCAAAAAAAGTTTGACTCCCTCCTAAATACCAATCTTTTTCGTCAACAGTTTCAATTACTGCTGCCTTTTTACAACTTATTAAAACAATAACAATTCCAAAAAATAATAAAATATATTTCATTTAATATAAGTATTAATAAAAGGTAATAATCTTGATTCTAATTCATCTCTTAGGTTATTAATGTCATCAATTGCATTTTGAACTTGAATAGGAGAATTAATAATTGCATCACCAAAAGAACTTGGTATTGCATCAAGAGCAGATAAAGCATTAGCGATTTTCGATTTTATTGTATTGTCGAGAGATAAATTATTTGCCCGAACAAGATCTTCTAGTCCTTTTCCGTCAACTGAGTATTTTCCTAAATAAACATTTTGAACACTTTTAATATTGTTTTTGAAATCAGTAATTGAATTAAAAGCAAACGGCGACTCTTCCAATAATGGATCTTGTGCGACGAAAGGCTCTTTTATTTTTCCATTTGCTACCTCATCACAAATACCTATTAAGGCATTTACAATTTCTAAATATACCAAATTTAATGAAGTGTAAATTGGATTTGAAGAACTCGGACTTTTAAAATAATTAACATAATTAGTTGATACATTTACATCCCAACTCGTAACTAGTGAGTTTGTTAATTCCTTTAAATTTAGCGCTAAAGCTATCAAATAGGACTTTTCTCTACTCGTAAATTCAGAAACTGTTTTTGAACCATTTTGACCGAATAGCAAATATTCAATTGGATGAAAACCTTTCAAAGCATCATCTAACTCACTTATTTCAGTTGGAGAGAAAGAATTAGAACTTGCTAAAACAATCTCTAATGCATTATAATCAACAGGCCAAGTATCAATTCTTGGATCAATATTGTCTGTTGAAACAGGTCCATATAAAAACCCTTCAGATTGCTCCCAAATTTGTCGAGACTTTTTCCATAAATTTCTACAATTCGCTAATCCTTGTTCAGTTGGATTAGAATTAAAACTTTGAATTTCTGAATATAACACTATTGTTGTTTGAGCTAAATCATTATAAGAACTAATGATAACATTGGTTGACAAATCAGCCAAAACTAATTTTTGAAGTTCTATAAATGATTCTGCTCTTTGCTCTTCATGATTGCTTTTTTTACATGAAAATAGTATGATTCCTATTAGGAAAACAAGGCTAACAAATTTAAAATGCATTTTAGTTGTATTTAACCGTGATTAAATCATTTGATAATGTGACAGGAAATTCCTTTAAATTTTTAGATGCGGGAGTAGTAATTACTTTTCCACTTAAATCAAAAGTACTTCCATGTAAACCGCAAACAAAAGATGATTTTGTAGCAATTAATGAATTATCTTGGTGGGTGCATTTTAATTCAAAAGCTTTAAACGTATTATCTTTTTGTTTTACCACTGCTACTTGATATTCCAATGATTTATCCTTAATAATTACCATATTTGAATCCGGTACGAATGAGGAAATCGGCACTTTTAATTCGCCATTTGATAAAGTAGTCGAATAATAATTAAGTGGAGCACATCCTTCTAATGAAGAGGCCACTAACGAAATACCAACAATACTAGCACAAAGCTTACATGTCTCTCTTAAAAACTCTCTTCTATCTGTATTCATACCATTAAAAACTATATCCGATTCCTAAATTAATATAATGTTGTTGCTTAAAAAATGGCTGACTTTGAGGGTATGGATTGACTACTAATGCTTGATTTTGCTCACCTGTTAATCGATAATAGTAATCTGCTTTTACAATAACTCCTTTATGAGGCTGAAATGAAATTCCTGTTACTAAATACTGCTGATTCAGCACTTTATTTTCGATGCCATTTTCAGGTAATTTTAAGTTTAAATTTAAATTTTCATAGCGTGCAAACAAGGTGAAATTTTTATCTGTTTTATGTAATAAATTGTAACCAATTTCAACATAATATCCAAGTATTTGTTCTGGTGTGTTATTGGCATATGCTCTATTAATTTCAAAAGCGTTTGAGATATTAACCAATGATGCTAATGCTTTTACAACAAAACCTTTATTTCTATATTGAACATTAGCTTCAATTAATTCTACAGGTGTTCCAAATGAACCATAATCTAATTGCAAACTATCGGCCTCTCTTTTAGTCAAACCGGCACTCCCTCCCAAATACCCGGAAAGTTGAAGCCTAAAATGACTTTTAAAATATAATAATGAACCATTTAATGCTAAGCAAGAAGCATTAGCTCCACTGCCTTCATATCTTCCGCCTCTTATGCCAGATCCACTTTCGAAACCAGCACTATTTAATCCATTCATTAATGCTAGTGTGTAATTTAATCCAGGTATTCTTATACTTGTTCCGTAGTAACCAATTCCAATCTCTCGCCAAGTTGCAGGGATAATAAATTGCTCAACAAATGGTCGATCATTTCCATTAAAAGTCGTTGGTAAATGGTTCTCATTGATCATTCCAATTCTCGGAATAAACAATCCAGCAGTTATATAATTAAAATGATTAATATCAAACTTTAAAAAAGCTTGTTCAATAGCAAATTCACCACCTAACTCACCACCTGCTACTTTAGCATCTTCAATTTCTAACTCTGAAAAAAAAGTGATTTTTTTATTGAATTTATGCCCAACAAACAAAACTAAACGGTCAACATTTGCTGAAGCTTTCTTTTCCGTTAAATTATTTGAATACTTAACATTTCCGTAGCCTGAAATAACTGTAGTTGAATTTGTAGCAACTAAACCTGCTGACAATGAATCTTCTCTTGTAAGTATTTGTCCAAATAAGGCATTAAAGGTTAAAAGGCTAATCGCAACTATTAATATATATTTATTCATGATCTATTTTTTGATGTTGCAAATCTAGAATCATTCTAGATAAACAACAATACCATAAAAATGGTATTTTAGAATCATTCTAAATAAAAAAAGGGTTGCTAACTTAATAACAACCCTTTAAATATGGTTTTAAAGAAATTATTTTTCTTCTGTCTCTTCTTCGTCAAAAACTCTTTTCGGACGCATTTTTGCAAAAGCACCTAATGTAATCCAATAAGGAACTACAAATCCTAATAAAAATAACAACATCCAAAATGCCATACCTGCTATTAAAAGAAATAATACTATACCGAAAATACTCATGTCTCTTTATTTTAAATTCAATAATGTTGTAAAGATAATAATATTTTTAAAAAAAGATTAAAATTTAAGGTGAAAGTAAACATTAAGATAGTAAAAAAAATAACTAAATTGATTAATAGATAGTTAAATCAGAATTTGATATTGAAATGTTTTCTTTATTAGGATTCCAAAAGTAAATTTTTAATTCACTTGACTTCGAATCTATTTTGGGAAGACTAAATAAATTATAATTCTGATTCCAAACTTTTTTAGAATTAAAATACAATGAAAAACATTTATAGTAAATCAAAGAATCATTATAAACTAATGAAACTACTAAAGAAACATCCTTTAAGGGATTTCCCTTACTATCAAAGGTGTATTTAACAACTCTATTTTTAGAAAATTGCTTATCATTTTTTGCATTAAACAACATAACAAATTCTTGAGATGCTAATATTTCAACATTTCTGTATTTCGCGCTTTTCAAATCTACTATTGGTATTTTATTATCTAATTTTAAAAACTGTTCTAAGTTTTGATTTGACTTCTCTTTTTCACAAATAGTAATTTTACCATTTGTTGCTATCATTTTTAGATGTTTAATAATTTGAGGATAATGTGCATAGATATCTTGAAGAAAAAACTCATTCTGAAAAATGTAATACTTTGAAGGAAAATCCAATGATTTTTTGATTGCTGAGTAATTTGAATACATATTACAGTATCCTGTCCTATTCATTAATAAAAAAGGAATATTTGGAGTATAACTTCCAAGAACAAATACTTTTTCATTCTCAGAAATTCCATATCGCTTTAAAAATGACTCAGAATTTCGAAAATTTAAAATTGATTCATTGACAATATCCCAAGTTCCTGTTATCCTTTTTTCTTTCTGCATAAAATGAGCATTCACAAATAGTAAAAAAGTAGCAATTGATAAAATGGGAATAATAATGTTTTGAATTTTTTTAAAATTAAAAAATTCAAATAAAACGATCGTAAGTATTATAATGGGCAGGTAAAAAGTATCTAAAAAATAATAATCATGATTTTCAAATTGTTTGGCCATTAAAATGAAAAAGATACTATTCCCAATAAATAACATTATTAATAGTAATACGATTAATTTACGATCTTTTAAAAACTGAGTTATATTCTTTCTTTTGAAAATTAAAACTGAAAATAAAATCACAGAAAAAATAAAATAGTGTATCCATGAAAAATAATGGAAAGTCCAACGTTGAAGCATTATCTTAATTATCTCTAGATATTCTGCAAAATTATCTGCCATTTTGAAACTAAAAAGGAACATTGCTCCATAAGTCTTTCTTAAATAGATATTATAAATCACATAAAAAAGAATCGCTAAAAATGAAAATAATCCAATGAAAATAACTTTCAAATTGATTTTTTTCTTGTGAATCATAGTAATTAATTCTACCATCAAAACGGCAAACAATGGGATTAAAAAAGTTGTTCTTGCTAAAGCTGATAATGTTAAAAATAGAATACCTATACTGAAAACTTTAAATCGCTTTGTTTCTCTATAAATTAAATAAAAATAAATACCAATTATTGAGTTTGATAACGATGGAATTGAAGGTATAAAGCCACTTTGATAATATACAAAAACTGGTGAAGTAGCTGCTAAAATTGTAATAAAAAAAGAAATCAAAATAGAATTTCCAAGTTGCTTTGATAATTTATATAAAAACAATAACCCTAAAAAACCATATAAAAGAATATATGTTCTGAAAAAAAACGGCGATTTATTACCAGCTATTTTCATAAATATTGCAGGAATATAATCATGTATCGGAAAATCCACAGCAGTGATGCGAGTACTATCAGCAGTGTCCCATTTATTTGGAATTGGATGATTGTAAACTAATGTTTGAGGTTTAAAAAAATTCAAATCATTATCAACAAAACCATTTGCTAAAGCATAACGATCTGATTGTGACCAAGCATGAGTAAAAGACGGAAATTCATTAATATATTTATAATGAAAAACGAAAAAAACAGTAAGTAAAAAAGTAAAAAAACCTAATTTTTCAACTTTACTCATAATAATTAATGTAAAAAAGTAAAGTACAATTCTAATAAAAACAATTCATAATTTTAATTTAATTAATAAGTTATTCGAAACTAAAGTTTTAAACATGAAACAAAGCACTGTTTTATAACTACTTAATATTACAGATAGACTTAGATCATCAATCCGCTAGATTAATTTTAGGTTATTTCATTCGTTTAAAAAAAACTAGACGAAAAATTAATTAAATTCGCATAGATAACACTAGTAATGAGTAAATCTAAAAAACACATTCTTTCTTTAGATAACGATTATGAATATGAGATGATTGGAATTTGCTCTCATCACAATGATTATCGTTTAGTTTGGGGAATCAATAATGTTTTAGCCTTACATTTAAGTAAAGCGCATGAAGATTTCATTGTGGTCAATAAAAAAGGGACCTATTTATCTCAACATTCACTCTACGAATATAAAGATGAAGATAATTTATTAGAATACTATCTGATTAAAAACAAGCACTTTGGTAAGTTTTTAATTCATGAGAAGCCAAGTATAGATTACTTTTTATTTATTTATGGAATTGATTATGAAGATTTAGATGGAATTAGCCAAAAATTGAAACAACTTTCAAGTGTATTAGCAATATTTCCTCTTGATCCAATGGAAATTGAATCAACTGAAAATTTAATATTTAGATAAAACTCTAGCTTGCTAGAATTAAATAAAAAATTATGAAAAAAACAAAAATAGTAGCAACATTAGGTCCAGCTTCAAGTGACAAAGAGACGCTGAGACAAATGTTCATTGAGGGATTAAATGTATGTCGTTTAAACTTCTCTCATGGAGGACATGAAAACCATGAAAAAGTAGTGAAAATCATCCGTGAATTAAATGATGAGACTGGATTAAATGTTGCTATTTTGGCAGATTTACAGGGTCCTAAAATCAGAACGGATGAAATGGAGAACAATGGTGTTGAATTAGTTTCAGGATCAAAAGTTCTTATTGTAACAGAAAAAATCATTGGTACAGCTCAAAAATTTTCGATCAATTATTCAAAACTTCCTGCCGATGTGCATCCAGGAGAAAGAATCTTATTAGATGATGGAAAATTGATTTTAGAAGTTATTAAAACAGACGAAATCAAAGAAATTGAAGCAATCGTCATTCATGGTGGAATTTTATCATCTAAAAAAGGTGTAAATTTCCCGAATACAAAAATTTCTATGCCTTCTTTAACGGAGAAAGATAAAGAAGATTTAAATTTTGCATTACAACAAAATGTTGATTGGATTGGTTTATCTTTCGTGAGAAATGCTAGAGATATTATTGAATTAAAGCATATCATTAGTCAACAACATGGTAAAGCAAAAGTAGTTGCAAAAATCGAAAAACCAGAAGCGATTGATGATATTGATGAAATCATTAATGTAAGTGATGCATTAATGGTTGCTAGAGGAGATTTAGGAGTGGAAGTTCCTTACCAAAGCGTTCCGTTAATTCAAAAAATGTTGATTAAAAAATGTGCGCTTCAAGCAAAACCAATTATCGTTGCAACTCAAATGATGGAAAGTATGATCAAAAATCTTACACCATCTAGAGCAGAGGTTAATGACGTAGCAAATGCAGTTTTAGATGGCGCTGATGCAGTTATGTTGTCTGGTGAAACCTCGGTAGGTGATCATCCAATTGAAGTGATTAAAACGATGACAAAAATTGTAACAGAAATGGAATCGTTTGAAGGAATTTACAACAAAGAAGAATTACCTGACAAAACACAAGATCGTTTTATTTCTGACTCAATCTGTTTCAATGCTTGTAGATTAGCTCAAAGAGTTGAGGCTGATGCAATTATTACAATGTCATTTTCAGGATATACAGCTTACAAAATTGCTTCTCAAAGACCAAAAGCACCGATTTATGTTTTTACGAGCAATGAACAAATTTTGACTCAATTAAATTTGGTGTGGGGTGTGAAGGGTATTTTTTATGATAAACGTATTAGTACTGACCACAGTATAGCAGACATCAAACACATTTTAAAAACAAAGAAAATATTGAAAGTCGGTGATTTAGTAATCAACTTGGCTTCCATTCCTTTAGAAGAAAATGGGAAATCAAATATGTTGAAATTAAGTTATATTGAATAATCTCCGTTTATTCAATATAATAGATATTAAAAAAGGCCTCAATTGAGGCCTTTTTTAATATCTATTAATTTATCTTATTCTTCGTCATCATCATCCTCTGCAGGTTCATCCGCAGGCTCATCATAACTATCATCTGTGTCATCATCAACATCTTCGTCTTCGTCTTTGATGTCAGCTAATTTTTCGATTTCTAAATCCTCAAAATCATCGTCATCATCATCATCTAAAATTGGACGAGCCATTGCTTTCGTGATTTTAACTAAATAGATAATTTCATCAGTTTCCCAAATCAAAGCATCTTGAGCTTCACCTGTTGCCGTCATAATCGTTGTTAAATGATTACCATATCCATCAGGAAAGTCTCTTAAGATCTGTTTTTTTTGATCAATGGTTAACTTATCGTAGCTTATAATTGAACGCTTTTTTCCCATAATCCTTTTTATTAAATTTCTAATTTTATGATTCGTCTAATTGGAATAATTACATTTTGCTTCAATAATACTGAAGAATCTGTAATCCCCCAAATTGTAGTATTTACAACTTTTTTACCTTTATCATCAGCGAAAAATATTTTCACTTTGAAATGTTCTAGATTACCTAATGCAATTGCACGGTCTAATTCAAATTGTCGCGCTTTTTTGTCAACTTCATTTTCTAAAATCTCACCTTCATGAAAGTGACAATTTGGAATTGTTTCTTTTTCGACTATTTGAAATTCGTTGGTATTCATTCTTTATTTCTGATTTTGGAGCAAAAATAAATGAAATGATTTAGAAAGCAAGTAAATTCTTAAGAGAATCCGTAAAAAATTTAAACTTTTTTTCTTTTTTGATTTTGCAATATTCTAAAAACAAAAAAGGAGCTAATATTAGCTCCTCATTACTAGTTAATTTTACTTGTTAAGTCATTTTTCAAGCCTTCCCATTCTACAAGGTGAAGTTTTACAATCCCAACCGGAATTTTTGCTTTCACTAAAATTGGAATACGATTTTCGTCTTTCGTTACCCAGAAATTCACATCATCCTCACTTTTGAAATAACGACCTGTTTGAACAACTGGAACGAATTTTAAACAATTAAACTTTCCTTTTCGGATGTGTATTTGTTCATCACCAACATATTTTACTTTCAAATTATAAATTTCATCGTCCATGAAACATTTGAATTCAAACGTATCATTTTTCTTTAAATTTTTAAAGTTCATCGTACGAGCATAATAAAAAGAAGAAATCATATCTTGAATTGCTAATGGCGTTTTAAATTCTTTTCCATCACCATTATCTACTTTTAATTTATCTTGTTTAAAAGCATAATCTTGATTGATTTTATATCCTCCTTCATCTACACGACGAACAAAATACCATGGAAAAACACCTTTTTTATCGATGTAACTTTCGTATTTGTCTACCACTTTAAAAAATGCATTAAATCCTCCCAACGTTCTTCCTGTTCCTCCTACTTGAAGTAATTCTCTATCACCACCTTTTTTAGTCGTCGATTTTACTTCTAAAACGGCTTCACCTGCATCCATAAATCCATAGGTAATTCTATATCTCAACTTCTCTCCTACTTGGAATGCTTTATTTGAAACTGAAGGTAAAGAAACCGTGTCTCCACTTGTTAAGGCTACAAATACTCCAATAAATCCGAAAAAATAAACAACCCTTTTCATAACTCAATAATTTTAGTTAATTAACCTATTTCAAACTGTATGCCAAAAAATTAGATTATGTATTCTATAACTATTAAAACAAAAAAAAGGAGAAAATATTTTCTCCTTTCTAAAATAAAATTCTAAAATTTCCAATCATAACTGTCAAGCTCAGAAACGCAAGCTACTAACAAATCAATACTTCCTTGAATGTCATCTTTATTAGCCATTTCAATAACTTGATGTAAATGTCTTGTTGGAATTGAAACTGCTCCGGCAATTGATCCACCTTCTACCATTCGCTGAATCCCTGCTGTATCAGTTCCTCCAGCAGTTAAAATTTCAGACTGCCATTTGATATTATGTTTCGTTGCTGTTTTTTTCATAAAATCAACCATTCTGTAATCACAAATTGTTGATGCATCCATAATTTTAATAGCTGTTCCTTCACCCAATTTCGTAATCATCTCGTGCGCAGCAGCTCCAGGTAAATCAAAAGCAATTGTTGTATCTAATCCAAAACCGAAATCTGGTTTAATTCTTAATGCTGAAACATTCGCTCCACGAATCCCTACTTCTTCTTGAACTGTGAAAACACCATAAATATCATAAGGAACTTCTTTCCCTTTCAATTGTTTTAATGTCTCTATTAAAATGAAAACTGCTAAACGATTATCTAAAGATTTACCATTCACACAATTTCCCATCTCGATAAACTCGCGTTCTCTCGTGATTGGATTTCCTATTTCAATTAATTCTTTTACTTCTTCAGCTGTTAAGCCTGTATCAATGAAATAATCTGAAAGATTTGCAACTTTATTTCGTTCATCTGGCGTCATCACGTGAATTGGTTTTGATGCCATCACTCCAATAACATCTTCTTTCCCATGAATAATTACACGCTGAGCCGTTAATGTTTTTGGATCAAATCCACCTAAGGTATGAAAACGAATAAATCCTTTATCATCAATATGTGTAACGATGAATCCTATTTCATCCATATGCGCCCCAATCATGACTTTTTTGTCAGATTTTCCTTTTTTAATGGCATAAACATTACCCATATTATCGACTTGAACTTCATCTACTAAATCTTTGATTTCTTCAAGTACAACCTCTCTAATACGTTGTTCAAATCCAGATACGCCTGGTGTTGTGCAAATTTTTGATAAAAGCTTAGTATTAATAGCCATATAATTTAGAATTTTTGAAATTGGTTTTTCTCTGTACAATAAATTTGATGAAGCATTTATTCTAAATCATCAACATCTAATTTATCACCTCTTAATAATCGATAACGTTTTCGTGCATCGACAACATGTAAACTGCCTTTGTAATTGAATAGAATTTTTTTATAGTATTCTGCTGCTTTTTCCTTATCATTCAAATGATTTTCATATAAATCACCTAACATAAACAACGCATCATCTGCTAAAATGTCTTCAGAATAATACTTTAATAATTCTTCCAAATAAGGAACCGCTTCCTGCCATTTACCTTGAGATTCCATTGCTTTTGCTTTTTTCAATAGAATATCATCACTCAAACTATGATAAGCAAACTTTTTTGTTATACTATCAAACAAAGCGAATCCTTCTTGAAACTTATGCTGTTCAACTAATAAATCTCCATTTGCGAAAAATTGCATGGCTTCGTAATTACTATCTAAACCGTAATTTTCAGTAATCAAAAGCGATAAATCCATCGCATCATTTGCAATTAATTTGGTTGTTGACTCTTTTAAAATACTTAATTGTGATTGTGCAAAATCAAATTCTCCATCGTAATAAAAAATACGTGCATTTTTAAACTTTGCTTCATGTCCAATCGGTTCAAATTTAAAATCTTTATCAATTTGCATGTAATATAAAGAAGCATCCCAAATTTCTCCTTTTAAAACTAAAATATCAGCCAATTCCATTTTGATTTCAGCACGCATCATATCTGTCAACGATGGAAATGTCAACGCTTCTTCTAATTGAACAATTGCACTGTCCACTTGATTCCCATAATACGCTTCAATGTGACTCAATTCGATAATCAATGGAATACTAAACTTTTTTCTTCCTGGTTTTGATAAGGCTGTTTTATATTCTTGAATTGTATTTGCAATTTCTTCTGCAGAATAATTACGATTTGTCGTCACTTCTTGATATCTACTGTTCAAGATAGAACCTTCAGCTTCGTAAAAAAACATATTTTCAGGTCCATATTGCATAACATATTTAAAAGCATTTCTTCCAGCTTCAAATTCTTTGTTTTCGATGCAAATTGTTCCCAATTCATACACCATTTTACCTTCACCTCTTATACGTTTGTCTAAGGCTTGAGCTTGAATAATAGCAGCTTTAAAGTTTTTCTTTTGAATAAAAAGCCAAGTTAAAAGTTCCGAATAGATAATGTCATCTGGATGCTTTTGAATTTTTTCAAGTAATTTTTGTTTTAAAATATCATACTCTGGAGAAATCTCTTTTGTGAAATCGATTTGTTTAGACAAGATAGATTCTACATTTTCTAGATAATTAGACTGAATTTGAAGTAAATCCAAATATTCATCCACCATCTTCGTGTAATTGTTTTGAAGGAAATATAATTCACCAAATTGAACATTTAAAGGATAACTTTCTTTGAAAACCTTACGTCCTTTCTCCAATGCTTTTGAAGCATAATCCAATTTATTCTTTTGCTTCAAGGCGTCATAAACCGAAATCACCATCATGGGATTGGTTTTTATATCATCTATTAAGCCATCATAAATTTTATCAGCTTTTTGATTCTCTTCTGTTTGCTCATAAAATTCAGCCAACAATACCACTAATTCAATATTTTCAGGTTGAGAAGATATTTGTTTTTTAATCAGTTTTTCAGCTTCTTTTTGATGATTGGTTTTTAACAAACATTCATAATAGCGATTAAAGTTGAATCCATTTTGATCTTTCCCGAATATTTTCTCGTAATAACCTAGCGCCTTATCGAATTCACCATTTCCATAATAATATTGAGCCAATTGCTGATCAGTTTCACCTTGAGAATAGCTCAAGAATGAAATAAACAAACTAACGACCAATACTAGATTCTTCATATTATTAATTCTGTGAAATTGAATTTGCAAATTGTTCTAAATCAATTTTGTGTTTTTCATAAACGGAGATTGCCTCTTCTCTTTTATTCGTGTAAGTTAACAATAGATTTTTTAAGTCATTTACTTTTTTGATTTCGACTTCTACATTTTTAGAATAATTAACTCTTTCTCCATTACTACTTGTAATATCATTTTCTAAATTATGTAAAACCTTCAATTCATTTTTAAAATCTAAGTGCAACTTTTCATTCATCTCTTTTAACGGACGAAATGAAAACCTTATTTTTTTTAATGCATCTAATTTTTTGCCAAGATCCAAATTAATGGTATCTGTTGATTTTAAATTCAACTGAATTCTTTCTTCATTTTGAGCGAAGTCATAACTAATCTCCTCAATTTTATCAATTGGATATTCTTCTAAAACAATAGAAAGACTATCGATCGTTTTAGTCATTTTTTCAATTGAACCAAGTTGTCCAGATTTTCCAAAATCGGAACAAGAATAAAGCACTAAAAAGAAACTAAAATAAATATATTTTAACATTGAATAAAAATAGTGATTTGATTTTTAATAAAAAAGAAAACCGCTCTATTAAAGCGGTTTCTTATATTAATTGATGATGTCGAATCCTGTATATTTTCTTAATGCTTCAGGCACAATTACTCCTTCTGGCGTTTGATGATTTTCTAACAATGAAGCAACAATTCTTGGTAATGCCAAAGCACTTCCATTTAACGTATGACACAATTGCGTTTTCTTATCAGCTGTTTTAAATCTTAATTTCAAACGAGTAGATTGGAATGTATCAAAACGAGAAACTGAACTTACTTCCAACCATTTTTCTTGAGCTGCTGAATAAACTTCAAAATCATATGTCATAGCAGAAGCAAAACCTGTATCACCACCACATAATCTTAAAATTCTATAGTGAAGTCCTAATTTTTCTAACAAACCTTTCACGTGATCAATCATTTCTTCTAACGCTTTCTCAGAATTTGAAGGATGCTCGATACGAACGATTTCTACTTTATCGAATTGATGTAAACGATTTAATCCACGAACATCTTTTCCATAAGAACCTGCTTCTCTTCTAAAACAAGGCGTATAACCTGTCATTTTAATAGAGAAATCTTCAGATGGTAAAATCACATCTCTGTAAATATTTGTCAAAGGAACTTCAGCTGTTGGAATTAGATATAAATCATCTTCATTCACATAATACATTTGTCCTTCTTTATCCGGAAGTTGACCTGTACCATATCCACTTGCTTCATTTACAACTAAAGGTGGAATAAATTCTTCGTATCCTGCTTTTTCTGCCTCTTCTAAAAAGAATGCGATTAATGCTCTTTGTAATTTTGCTCCTTTACCTTTGTAAATTGGAAAACCAGCTCCAGTGATTTTAACACCTAATTCAAAATCAATCAAATCGTATTTTTTAGCTAAATCCCAATGTGGAACTGCTTCAAAATCATAAATTCTTTTTGATCCAACTTCTAAAACCGTAATGTTATCCAATTCATTTTTACCTGCTGGAACTAATTCATTTGGAACATTCGGTAATTGATATAATAATTGCGTCATTTCAGCATCTAACCCATCAACTTTCGTTTTTAAAGTCGATTCTTTTTCTTTTAGATCAGCTGTCTTTGACTTTGCTGCATTTGCTTCTTCTTGTTTACCTTGTTTGAATAAATCACCTATTTCTTTTGCGATTTGATTCAATTCTGCCGAAATACCTTCTAATTCAGCTTTTGAAAGTCTCCATTCTTGGTCTACTTCCAATAATTTTGTAATTGTTGCGGTTGCATCAATATTTCTTTTTTTTAAGCCTTCTAAGACAGCTTCTTTTTCGTTACGAATACGTTGTAATTCGAGCATGATAAAAAGTATTTTTGGGAACTAAGTTAATTATTATCTTGTTATATCTTTCAAAATTTAAAGCAAAAAAAAGCGAGTCAACCATATTGGGACTCGCTTTTAAATTTTATAATGCAATCAATTATGCTTCAGCTGTCTCAAATGGAACTACTGATACAAACGAACGATTATCTTTTTTCTTACGGAATTCTACTAAACCATCAGTTAAAGCAAATAACGTGTGATCTTTACCGATCCCAACATTAGCTCCTGGGTGATGACTTGTACCTCTTTGACGAACGATAATGTTACCTGCGATAGCAGCTTGTCCACCAAAAATTTTAACACCTAATCGTTTGCTTTCAGACTCACGACCATTTTTCGAACTACCGACTCCTTTTTTATGTGCCATTGTTTTTCAATTTACCTTCTGATAATAAATTAGCAGAAGAAGTTCAATATTAAGCTTTAATGTCAGTAATAGTTATCGTAGTAAAACTTTGACGATGACCATTTCTTTTCTTGTAACCTTTACGTCTCTTTTTACGGAAAACGATTACTTTATCACCTTTAACGTGATCATTTACTTCTGCAGAAACCGAAGCTCCTGATATAGCTGGGGCGCCAACATTGATTTTACCACCATTGTCTACTAAAAGAACTCTGTCGAAAGAAACTTTCGCTCCGATTTCTTCTTTTAAACGGTGTACAAAAATCTTTTGATCTTTTTGCACTTTGAACTGCTGCCCTGCTATCTCTACAATTGCGTACATATAGCTTGTTTTAAATTATTTATTTTTCCTATTATAAGGATGGCAAAGATAGGAATTAATTTTATACTACAAAATGTTATGAACAATTATTTATTGAATTCTTTAAAAAGAAAATGCTTGCAGAAAACTACAAGCATTTAATATTCAATTATAATAATTATTTCAATGCAGCTAAAATCTCGTTTACCAAGTTTTCATTTACATTACCATATTTTGCATCGTAATCTTCAGATGAACGTTTAATTACCTCAAACGCTTCTTCTTTTCCATAAACGTGAGTTACTTCAACATTTTTTGCTCCACCGTCTAAATCTTTATATGTTAAAAAGAAATGTCTTACTCTATCAATAACCATTTTAGGCATTTCAGAAATATCATTAATATCTCCGTAAGCTTGATCTCCTTTTAAAACAGCAATAATTTTATCATCTGCTTCTCCTCCATCGATCATTCTTAAACCACCGATTACTTTTGCTTCACATAAAATATTTCCGTGTAAAAAACCTCTTTCACTTAAAACACAGATATCTAATGGATCATTATCTCCTTCGATATCAGTTCTTCCTGTTTTCTCATTGCAGAATTCAGCAACTTTCTTATCACATAAAGTTTTAGGAACAAACCCATATAAACATGGCATATTGTTAGACAATTTTTGAGGTCTGTCTACCATTATATGTCCTGAAGGTTTGTCTATTTCATATTTGATTGTATCAGCAGGAATAATTTCAATGTACGCATTTAAAATTGCTGGACTTTTTTCTCCAATTTCAATACCATGCCAAGGATGAGATACAAAACGTTTTGCCATTGCATCAACTATTTTCTCTACTGATTCTTTCATTTTTATGTTTTTAAAAAATTATTATTCTTTCTTTGGTCTGCAAAAGTATTATTTTTTATAGAAATTATGTATTCAAACAGAGAATTTGAAGCAAAGAAACAATCAATTCAGTTACTAAAAGGATTTAAATTGAGAATTAGTAATTAAATTTGAAATAAAATTATTAGAATATGGCTATTTTAAGTATCCCTTCAACTGGAGTTCAAATAACAGAGGCTGCAGAAATAAAATCTTTTTTAAATAAAAGAGGTGTCTATTTTGATCAATGGACATGTGATGTTGTTTTTGAAGATACAGCAACACAAGATGAAATCTTAAAGGCTTATGAAAAAGATCTAAAACCATTCATGCAACATGGTGGATATTTAGATGCTGATGTAATTTCAATAAATAAGTTGACTGAGAATTATGATGCCATCAGAGCTAAGTTCTTAGCAGAACATACTCACTCTGAAGATGAAATTCGTTTTTTTGTAGATGGTAAAGGTATTTTCTGGTTTAATTTAGAAAATGAAGACCCAATTTTTAATTTATTATGTGAAAAGGGTGATTTAATTTCTGTTCCAACAGGTACAAAACATTGGTTTGATGCTGGAGAAACAAATCCATTCGTTAAAGCAATTCGTATTTTTAGCGACACTAAAGGTTGGACACCTGATTATACTGGTTCTAAAATTGAAGAAAACTTTGCTGATTTCGTGAGCCCAAGATAATACGAAATATTCAAACTTTATAAACACAAAAAAGCCTTGGGAACATAATTCTCAAGGCTTTTTTAGTAATTCTATATTTGATTATTTAACCAATAATTTTTGTCCTACTTTAACTTCATTATTAGTCAATCCATTCAATCTTTTTAAAGTTTCAATTGGAATACCTGTATGTTTATGAACTCTAAATAATGTTTCTCCTGGTTGAACAATGTAAAAACCTGCTTGTAAATCTGCTTTTTGTTGAGCTGTCAATGGCTTCATTGGAGCAGCAACGAAAGTAGAAGTCGACCCAACAGATTCTGTTAGATTTTTCAATTTCGGATTTTTCTTGTAATCAACAATTTTTGGAGTAATGTTATCAGATTTAGGAATTTTAGTTGGATCATTTGATAAAATGATAAATTCTGTTCTTCTGTTTAATTGGTGTTGATCTTCTGGACAACTAGAAACAACTGGACCTTCACATGGACAGTTTACTTTTAGTTTAGATTCACCATAACCTTTTCCGTAAATTCTATTTGGATTTTTAATTCTTGCTTTGATATAAGCAGCAGAAGAAGCAGCTCTATTTTGTGATAAACGTAAGTTAAACGCTGCAGCACTTCTACAATCCGTATGTGAACCTAATTCAACAACAATATTTGGATGTTCATTCATAAATGCAACAATACGATCCAATTCAGATGCAGCATCCGGACGAATTGACCAACCTCCCAAATCAAAATATACAATCACCTCCGGATTTAACATTGCTGCGATATTATCACCCGCTTTGATCTCTGGTTCATTAATAGTTACTGTTACCTCTTTTGTTTGATTAAAGGCATCTGTAACAATTACAGTGTAATCACCTTTTTCCAAACCTTCAACATCTTCTGTTGTTGCTCCATTTGACCATTTAAACGTATATGGCGCCACACCTTCAGAAGGAGTTAAATCGATTTTACCATCTCTTCCTTGAAAAATAGTCACATCTTTCCCTACAGCACTTGCTAATAATGGAGGTGTTGGAATTTTATGTGCGTAATAAATATCATCTTTTGCTGTTTCAGCTCTATTGCTAGACCAGAATAATTGATTCCCAGACATGCTAAAATAAGCATCAAATTTTGGTGAATTTACTTTAGCTCCTAAGTTTTTTGGAGTTGACCAATTAGTCCAAGTATCATCTAATCGCACAGAAAAGAAAATATCTGCATCACCTAAACCACCTAAACCATTACTTGAGAAAAATAATGTATCAGTCCCTTTTGATAAAAAAGGAGATATTTCAAATCCAGTCGTATTAATAGTTGCCCCTAAATGAATCGGTGTCCCCCACGCTTGACCTTCTTTTTTACTTACATATAAATCCTCTTCTCCTAATGAAGTTGGTCCTTTGTATGAGATAATCATGAATGTTTCAGCTTCATTGACATGAAAACCGTAAAAATCACCTTCGATATCTAACGTAGGAATTGTTACGTGTTCAGGAATTGACCAAAATTTTCCTTTTTTAGTAGCTTTTGCACAACCTTTCATTAAATCCTTTTTCCCTTCGTATGCTTCTAACAAGTAGATTGTATTTCCATCTGCACTAATTCCGAAAATTGAATTTTTGAATTTGTTGTTTATACCTGGTACTTTTTCACATTTACCGTAATTCCCAGCTTCATCCTTTTTACTATACCAAATATCTTGATCGTTTTCCTTTCCTGTATTTGCTGGATCAAACGAACGAGTAAAATAAAGGATAGAACTGTCTTTCGAGAAAATAGGCATACTTTCATCTGCACCAGTATTTACATCACCTTTTAATAATTGTGGTTCTGTAATGTCATAAAATTGAGCATTTGCACCAATGCTTACGATTAAAATATAAGCTAATAGTAATAGTTGTTTTTTCATAATCTACGTAATTCTTATTTTCTTCCTAACATTATTCCCAAAACTAATTCGTGTCCTCCAGTACTATATTGGTTAAATCTTGACACTGAATAATCGTAAGAATAGCCAAATTTAAGTTTTTTATTAATATTAAGACCAATCATTCCAACAATTGCATCCGTATTTCTATAAGAAAATCCTGCCCACAACCATTCTTTGTACTCAATTTGAACCGTGCCTTCTATCGAAATCGGCGCTGGATTCATGTATTTTACAATAAATGCTGGTGTAATAGTAATATTGTCATTTGCTCTTAACTTTATACCTCCTGTTGCATTAAAATACATTTGAGGATCAAAATTTGCAGAAGCTGAACCAAAACTAACCATATTTTTTGTTAATTGATCAGCAGCAATTCCAAAGAAAAATTTATTTGAATAAACATATAATCCTGCTCCAATATCTAAAATATTTTTACGAGAATTGTTACTTGTGTAATCTACATACGTTTTATCATTTGTTGGATCTAAAACAACCGCTCTACTTTGGATAAAAGCATTATTTGATAAACCAACCTTTGCACCAAATGACAAATTAACCGTTTTTGACAATGGTAAATGAACAGCATAAGTACCAGCAAATTGCATTTTACGAAAAGCACCATATTGATCTGCCAATACTTGACCTCCAACTGCATGTTTGAATTTCCCTGTTCCAACTTCTGGATTTTTCACTGGTCCACTACCCGTTCTAATTCCCGGGTCATAACGAACTTTAGGATTTCTGCCGATCGGCGATGCAATCGATAAATAAGAGGTCATCGGGGCATTATCAAAACCTGTCCATTGAGATCTTCCCGACAATGTTACATCTGTAAAATCATAAACTCCTGCTGCAGCTGGATTTGCCATGAATTGGTTTCTCAAATATTGACTATATTGAGGGATTTGTTGTCCAAACGAATTTGAAAACAAACCTAAAAATCCAACTAATATTATTCTCTTTTTCATTACTCTTTTACTAATTATTATTTTTTAATAATTGTTACAGTTCCTTTTTTAGTCTCTGTTTTTCCATCATTGTATTCAATGACATAAAAATAACTTGCAACAGGTAATTCACTTCCATCTATTTTTCCATCCCAAGGATAAGTTTCATATTTTCCTTCTTTGGATTCAAATACAATATTACCCCATCTGTTATATATTTTAACTTTATTTAAAGGATAATTTACATCTAAATATTTTAATTCCCAACTATCATTTACTTTATCTTCATCAGGAGTAAAAGCTGATGGGATTTCAATTTCACAACTATGAATTGTTATCGTAACTGTACTTGATAAACTTTCACAAGTCGGAGAAGCTGTTGTATTCGTTTCAGTTACATAGTAAGTTGCAGTTGAAGAACTTGGCATAAACGTCAAGCCTGTACCTATTAAATTTGATAAAGAATTATCAGAATACCAAGATATTAATCCTCCATTATGAGCACTTGCATTCATGTTAACTAATGTTTCAGATAAACAGTAAGTTGTATCAGTACTCAACGTTGGTGCAACTGGTGTAATATTTACAATAATTGGTAAAATCAGTGTATCTGGACAAGTACCATTCGTAATATACCTAACTGGATACGTATTACCTCCAACTTCATTCGTAATAACGCCAGTTGTTGGATTAATTAGAGCCCCATCTGATACAGCAGGATTAAAATCAAAAGATCCTCCAGGTGTTGCGATTGCTAATGGTCCATTTGCTGAGCCTTCACAGAATGAATTGAAAATAAATGTCGGATTTTGCGTACTTGAAATCACTACTGAAAAACTTTGTTCACTATGACAATTTGAAACTGAATCATAAATGTATATCAAAGGAACTGAATTTAACAATAAATCACCTGGAAAATATTGAGCACTTGTCCCATTTGAACCTAAATAATATGCTTCATTTCCCGATAAATTTGTCCCTGTAATTGGTGGTAATTTTAAAGAATCACACTCACTCGTAAAATCAGGAATATCATTTACAGCAGGTGTAACATTTATCACAACATTAAAGCTGTTTTCAGTATGACATGAAGGAATAGTACCTGTTGTTGCATAAACAAATATCGTTTGATTTGAATGTAAAACTGTTCCTACTGCAATTGGACCTGAGCCATTAGTTGCTGTAAAATAATTACCAACCGATAAGGCAGGCAAAGTGTAAGCATCACAAGCCTGCACATCTATTGGAGAATCAGCAATAGGTGTAGTATTTATTGTAATGTTAAAACTATTCTCAGAAACACAATTAGGAACCGTTCCTGAAGCCGCATATACATAAACAGATTGTGTAGAAGTAATTGTCTCCCCAGCAAACAAAGCTGTGCCTGTTCCACCTGTTAGTGAAAAATAATTCCCATTAGTTAAAACTGGTAAAGTATATGTATCACATGCCGTAACATTAGAAGGTGAATCAGCTAATGGAGTAATATTAATAGTTACATGAACAGGTTTTATATCTGAACACGTTCCATTATCTGCTTTGATATAATATGTATTTGATGTCGAAATTGCAGTTGGATTAACTAATGAGCTTAGTGCACCAGCATCATTCCAATAGGTTAGAGAAACTACACCCGTACTCCCTACTGTTACAGAAGAAGCAGTGATATCAACTGTTGAAGGTGAACAAACCGCAGTAGGATCAGTTATTGTTAAAACTGGTGCGCCAGGATTGACAAGGGTTACAGTTGTAGATGGAGAACTTATACATCCTGAAACAACATTTGTAATCGTAAATGTATATATACCTGAAGATAAACTACTCAAAGTATAATCACCAATTCCATCTGTAGTAAATGCAGAAGAGCTAACTGCTGGAGAAGTATAATTTATCGTGTAATTTGTTGAATTTCCTAAATTGTGTAAACTTAAAGTTCCATTGGTACCATTACATGTTGTAGGCGAAACAAAAGTTGAAGTGTAAGTTGGTTTTGGGTTTACAGTAACAACAAAGTTTACTGGTGTGCCAACACATGATGTTGCCGCTGGCCCTGTTGGTGTGATTACATATGTCACAGTTCCTAAAGTACTTGTTGAATTCGTCAATGCTTCAGAAATATTTCCTGTTCCACTTACACTAAAACCTGTAACTGTTCCTGATGTTAAAGATGCTGTCCAAGCAAATGTTGTACCTGCAACTCCTGATGTTGGAGTAAATGTTGCACTTGAACCTGAACAAATTGCTTGTGTTAATGATGCATTTGTTACCGTTGGAATTGGATTTACCGTTACTACAAAGTTAACTGGTGTTCCTAAACAACTAGTCGTTGCTGGACCTGTTGGTGTAATAACATATGTTACTGTTCCTGCTAAATTTGTTGAATTAGTTAACACATTTGAAATATTTCCTGTTCCACTTGTACTAAAGCCTGATACTGTTCCTGAAGTCAATGATGCTGTCCAAGCAAATGTTGTACCTGCTACTCCTGATGTTGGTGTAAATGTTGCACTTGACCCTGTACAAATTGCTTGTGTTAATGTAGCATTCGTTACCGTTGGAATTGGATTTACTGTAACTACAAAGTTTACTGGTGTTCCAACACATGAAGTTGCGGCTGGTCCAGTTGGTGTGATTACATATGTTACTGTTCCAGAAGTAGCAGTTGAATTCGTTAAGACATTTGAAATATTTCCTGTCCCACTTGCACTAAAGCCTGTTACAGTTCCTGATGTTAATGATGCCGTCCATGCAAATGTTGTACTCGCTAC
>CANGHX010000009.1 GCA_947453715.1 Flavobacteriales bacterium
CATTATTTAACAACTCATCAAGATAAAATTCAAGTTGTTATAGGTCAAGATCATACTGCATTTGGAGTTGCGCAATGTCCAACACTTTCAGATTACGCAGATGGTATTGATGTGATGACTTGGTTAGGAACTCTTTAATTATGAAATTGATATAAATATTACGGATTAAAAGAATTCATTATAAAATATTTATGTAATTTTAATTCGTTTGTTATAAATAAAAAAGTGTTTATGAAATATATTTTTATTCTTTCGCTAGTTATATTTACGTTTACTTCATGTAAAAAAAAGGAGGTAAATTTTGTTATAAAAGGTACAATAACTGATAATTCCTTCAATGTTCCATTAACCGATGTGACTGCTTATTTGTATAAAATTCCAGCAGGAACGAGTCAAGAAGAATTGGTGACAACAACAACTTTATCTTCTACTGGAGAATATTCTTTCAGTGTCGTAAGAGATAAAACGACATCATTTATTGTTCGAATTGATAAGACAAATTATTTTCCAATTGAAGGGACTATTAATTTTTCTGATTTAACAACTGATCATGATAATGTTTATAATTATTCGACAACAGCAAAATCATGGGTAAATCTACATTTTAATAACTCAAACGGTGTTCCAACTGATGAATTGACGTTTACAAAACAGTCAGGAAAAGTTGGTTGTGCAGAATGTTGTACAGCAGGAGAAGTTATTTTATCAGGTGCGATTGATACAAATATTTACTGCATCAATGATGGCAATTCTATTTATTCTTACTTGTATTTTGTAACTGGCACAAGTAATTCTGGAATTAGACAAGTTACCACTGTACCATTTGATACTGTTGAAATATATTTACAATATTAATTATTAATGAAAGGCTTTTTATTTTGGATTTTAAAGGTTGCAGGTTGGAAAATTGATGACCATGTTCCAAGTGGTATTGATAAATGTGTGGTTGTTGTTGGTCCACATACTTCTAATTGGGATTTTATCATTGGAAGAATTGCATTTTTAAAATACGGTGTAAATGCAAAATTCTTAATAAAAAAAGATTTATTCTTTCCACCATTAGGTTGGATTCTAAAAGCGATGGGAGGACTACCTGTAGATCGCAAACAAAAGAATAACATTACTGAATTAGCAGTTAAATTATTTGATGAACACGAAAAATTGTATTTAGTTTTTACGCCTGAAGGAACTCGTTCATACAATCCAAAATGGAAAAAAGGTTTTTATTACATTGCAATTAAAGCGCAAGTTCCAATTTACATTGCTTATATGGATTACTCTAAAAAGATTGGAGGATTTGAGCGCATTTTCGAACCTACAGGAGACGCAGATAAAGACATTGAAGCTATTAAGGTTATTTTGTCAAAATACAAAGGTAAGTTTCCAGAAAATGGGATTTATTAATTACTTTAAAGCTAACAATCAACACCAATTCAGTATTCAATTTGACTGTGTAAACTCTGTGAATAACTCTTTATTTAACGCTGTTTAGTGCAATTGAATATTTCTTATTTTTGAGTGGATTTAATTAAAAGAGATAAATTAATACTTTTTAACTTTATATCGTTAAAAGTTTATCAATTATCAAAATAAATAATTGATTACTTTTGCAACACATTATATATTTTATGGAAAGCACTTTACAACAAGAAGCAACTTTAGAGCAAGCAGTAGAATTGGGATTACGCCCAGAAGAATTTGAGATGATTAAAGGGGTTTTAGGAAGAACTCCTAATTTCACTGAAACAAGTGTTTATTCAGTAATGTGGTCTGAGCACTGTTCTTACAAGAATTCAATCTATTGGTTGAAACAATTACCAAAAGATGGTCCACATATGTTAGTAAAAGCTGGTGAAGAAAACGCCGGTTTAGTTGATATAGGTGATGGATTAGGTTGTGCTTTCAAAATTGAATCACATAATCACCCAAGTGCATTAGAGCCTTACCAAGGTGCTGCAACTGGAGTTGGTGGAATTAACAGAGATATTTTCACAATGGGAGCTCGTCCTATTGCTCAATTAAATTCTTTACGTTTTGGTAACATCGAGTTAGATCGAACAAAATGGTTAGTAAAAGGTGTTGTTAAAGGTATTGGTGATTATGGTAATGCGTTCGGTATTCCAATCGTTGGAGGAGAAGTTTTCTTTGATGATTCATATAATACAAACCCTTTGGTAAATGCTTTCTCAGCAGGTATCATTGATTCTAAAAAAATTATTTCTGCAAAAGCAAAAGGTCCAGGTAATCCAGTTTTCATCGTTGGTTCGGCTACAGGTAAAGATGGTATTGCGGGTGCAGCGTTTGCTTCAAAAGATATAACAGAAGAGTCAGCTTCAGATTTACCATCAGTTCAAGTTGGAGATCCATTCATGGAGAAATTGTTACTTGAGGCTACAATGGAATTATTGAAAACGGATGCTGTCGTAGGTATGCAAGATATGGGTGCAGCAGGTATTACTTGTTCATCAAACGAGATGAGTGCAGGTGGTGGTGTAGGAATGGATATTCATTTGGATAGAGTTCCAACACGTCAAGAAAACATGTTGCCATACGAAATCCTTTTATCTGAATCACAAGAACGTATGTTAGTGGTTGTTAAAAAAGGTGAAGAAAAAGTAGTTAAAGATATTTTTGATAAATGGGATTTACATGCAGAAGAAATTGGTGTTGTAACTGATTCTACGCAGGTAAGATATTTCATGAATGGTGTTTTAGTAGGTGATGTTCCTGCTGAATCATTAGTTTTAGGTGGTGGCGCTCCTCAATACCAAAGAGAATACAAAGAGCCAGCATACTACCAAGAATTCAAAAAATTCTCAATTGATTCAATTGAACAACCTGAAGATTTAAAAGAAGTTGCTTATTTCTTATTACAACACCCAAATATCGCTTCAAAAAGATGGGTTTATGAGCAATATGACTCAATGGTTGGGACAAAAAACATGACAACAAATCGTCCATCTGATGCAGGAGTTGTAAATATTAAAGGAACAAACAAAGCAATCGCAATGACAGTTGATTGTAATTCAAGATACGTAAATGCTGATCCAGAAGTAGGAACAATGATTGCTGTTTCTGAAGCAGCAAGAAACATTGTTTGTTCAGGTGGTGTTCCAAGTGCAATTACAAACTGTTTAAATTTCGGAAATCCATACAATCCAGAATCATATTGGCAATTTGTTGGAGCTATTAAAGGAATGTCAGCAGCTTGTTTGAAATTTAAAACACCTGTAACGGGAGGTAACGTTTCTTTCTACAATCAAACTTCAATAAATGGAGTAGAAGTTCCAGTTTTCCCTACACCAACAATTGGTATGATTGGAATTTTAGAAGATAAAAACAAAGTGATGTCTTTGGATTTCAAACAAAAGGGAGATTTAATTTTTGTTTTAGGAGAATCTCATGATTGTATCAACTCTTCAGAATATTTAGCTTCTTACCATAAAATTAAAGCATCAGGTGCACCTTTCTTTGATTTAGAAAAAGAATTTGAAATGCAAGATGCTGTTAAAGGTTTAATTCAAAATGATTTGATCAATGCTGCACACGATGTTGCTGATGGAGGTTTGTTCATCACGTTAGCTGAAATGTCAATGCCAAGAGAATTAGGATTTGACATTGTTACTGACGCTGAAATCAGAGAAGATGCGTTCTTATTTGGTGAAGGTCAAGGAAGAGTTGTAGTAACTGTAAATGAGGAGTCTGAAGAAGATTTCTTAGAATTCATGATTGCTACAGGTGTTTCATTTACATTGTTAGGTCACGTTACTAAAGGTAAATTGATGGTTGATGATGAGCATTATGGATTCATCACAGAAGCAAAAGAATTATTTAACAATGCGTTAGGTAAAAAACTTGAAAACTAGACATAAGGACTATAAGACTAAAGACTAAAAGAAAGATTTAATAATAATTAATACTGTCTTAATGTCTTTTGTCTTAAAATCTTTTATCTAAAAAAACTATATATGGAATACAATACAACAAGAGATAAATTAGTTTTACCAGAATACGGAAGAAACGTTCAAAACATGATTTGTCATGCGATGGAAATTGCTGATAGAGATGAACGTAATCGTGCTGCTCAAGCTATTATTGAAGTAATGGGACAGTTGAATCCACATTTAAGAGATGTAGATGATTACCGTCACAAACTTTGGACGCATTTATTCTTGATGTCTAATTTTCAATTAGATGTTGACTCTCCATATGAAATTCCTAAAAAAGAAGAATTAGCAACGAAACCTGAACGATTAGAATATCCTTCAAGTAAAATTCGTTTCGGACATTATGGAAAATATACTCAAAGAATCCTAGAAGGTGCTTCTGAAGTTACTGATGAAGGAGAAAAAGAGTATTTGAAACGTTCGATGGCTAATTTCATGAAAAAACAGTTTTTGGTTTATAATAATGATGCTGTTGAAAATCATGTAATTGCAAATCAATTATCTGAATTATCTAAAAAAGCATTGATTCTTGAAAATCCAGATGATTTAATGAGTACAAACTCAATTTTAAAATCATACGGAATTCAACAGAATAAAAACAACAAGAACAAGCAACAACAAAATAAAAAGAAATTTAAAAAATAATCTAAATGGCGTCTTTTGAAATTCATGGTGGTAAGCCTTTAAAAGGGGAATTAGTTCCTCAAGGTGCAAAAAATGAAGCTTTGCAAATTTTATGTGCTGTTTTATTAACGCCAGATAAGGTTACTATTTCTAATATTCCAGATATCATTGATGTAAATAAATTGATCGATTTATTGCAAACAATGGGAGTGAAAGTTGAAAAAGTAGAAAAAGGGACTTATATTTTTCAAGCGAAAGACATCAACTTAGATTATTTAGAATCAGAAGATTTCAAAAAAAGAGCGGCTTCTTTAAGAGGTTCAATTATGATTGTTGGACCTTTATTGGCACGATTCGGAAGAGGATATATTCCAAAACCAGGAGGTGATAAAATTGGAAGAAGAAGATTAGATACTCATTTTGAAGGTTTTGTTAAATTAGGAGCGACTTTTAATTATGATGCAGGAGCACATTTCTATGCCGTAGATGCTAAAGAATTAAAAGGAACTTACATCCATTTAGATGAAGCTTCAGTTACTGGAACAGCTAACGTATTAATGGCTGCTGTTTTAGCAAAAGGCACAACAACAATTTACAATGCTGCATGTGAACCATATTTACAACAGTTATGTAAAATGTTAAATTCAATGGGAGCGAAAATTAGTGGAATCGCTTCTAATATGTTAACGATTGAAGGTGTTACTGAATTAAATGGATGTTTTCATAGAATTCTTCCAGATATGATTGAAATTGGAAGTTTTATTGGTTTAGCAGCAATGACTAAATCTGAAATTACAATTAAAGATGTTAGTTATGATGATTTAGGTATTATCCCAGATGTTTTTAGAAAATTAGGAATAATTGTAGAAAGAAAAGGCGATGATATTTTTGTTCCTGCTCAAGATCATTATGAAATTGACACCTTTATTGATGGTTCAATCTTGACAATTGCTGATGCACCTTGGCCTGGATTTACACCTGATTTATTATCTATCATTTTGGTTGTTGCTACACAAGCAAAAGGAAGTGTATTGATTCACCAGAAAATGTTTGAATCACGTTTATTCTTTGTGGATAAATTGATTGATATGGGAGCGCAAATTATCTTATGTGATCCACATAGAGCAACTGTAATTGGATTAAACAATGAACATTCATTAAAAGGAATATCAATGACTTCACCTGATATTCGTGCAGGAGTTTCATTATTAATTGCAGCTTTATCAGCAAAAGGGAAAAGTACAATTCACAACATAGAACAAATTGATAGAGGGTATCAAGATATTGATATTCGTTTGAGAAATTTAGGAGCAGATATTAGAAGAATTAGCTAATTTTTTCTTGGCATTATTTTAGTTAAAACTACAAGAAAAAAATACTATGAAATTAATTGCAGCTTTTTTATTACTATCGAGTTTTGCTTTTTTGACTTCTCCTACTAATGGATCCAAAGCTCCTGAGATTGAATTAAAAAATCCTTCTGGTAAAACGATTAAACTGTCTGATTTAAAAGGCAAAATTGTATTAATTGACTTTTGGGCTTCTTGGTGTGGACCTTGTAGAAGAGAAAATCCAAATGTAGTTGAAGCTTATGCTAAATACAATAAAAAGAAATTCAAAAACGCTAAAGGTTTCGAAGTTTTCAGTGTTTCATTGGATCGACAAGAAGAGCCTTGGAAAAAAGCAATCGAAGATGATAAATTATCTTGGTCGAATCATGGTTGGGATAAAGATGGTACAGCAGCAAGAGCATATGGTGCTAGTTCAATACCATTTGGTGTTTTGATTAATGAAGAAGGTGTTATAATAGCACAAGGACAAGCACTTAGAGGACTTGGATTACATATTGAATTAGATAAATTAGTCAAACAATTTAGAACAGATTAAACTACTATAAACAAACATGAAAATTTACAATAACATTCTTGAAACAATTGGAAATACTCCTTTAGTTCGATTAAATAAAGTTACAAAAGATGTTAAAGCAACAGTTTTAGCAAAAGTTGAAACAACAAATCCTGGAAATTCTATTAAAGATAGAATGGCAGTTAAAATGGTAGAAGATGCTGAAAAAGCTGGAATTTTAAAACCAGGCGGAACAATCATTGAAGGTACTTCAGGGAATACAGGAATGGGATTGGCTTTAGCAGCAATCATTAAAGGATACAAATTAATTTGTGTTTTAAATGATAAGCAGTCAAAAGAAAAAATGGATATTTTACGTGCAGTAGGAGCAGAAGTAGTTGTATGTCCTACAGCTGTTGAGCCAACAGATCCACGTTCATACTATTCTGTTTCAAGAAGATTGGCTTCAGAAATACCAAATTCTTGGTATGTTAATCAATATGATAACTTATCAAATAGACAAGCACATTACGAACAAACAGGTCCTGAAATTTGGGAACAAACAGAAGGTAAGATCACACATTTAGTAGTTGGTGTCGGAACTGGAGGTACAATTTCAGGTACAGGAAAATATTTAAAAGAAAAAAATCCAAATATTAAGATTATTGGTATTGATACATATGGTTCTGTATTCAAAAAATACAAAGAAACAGGTGTATTTGATGAAAATGAAATTTACCCATATATTACAGAAGGAATTGGAGAAGATATACTTCCAGCAAATGTTGATTTTGATGTAATTGATAAATTCGAAAAAGTTACAGATAAAGATGCAGCTGTATTAACACGTAAATTAGCTCGTGAAGAAGGGATTTTTGTAGGTAATTCTGCTGGATCAGCAATTGGAGGGATTTTACAGTTGAAAGATGAATTCAAAGAGGATGATGTAGTTGTTGTTATTTTTCATGATCATGGAAGTCGTTATGTTGGAAAGATCTTCAATGACGAATGGATGCGTGAAAGAGGATTCTTAGATGAAGAATTAAAAACAGCTGGAGATTTAATTTCTGGTCATAAAGATGAACCTTTGGTTTCATTGTATGCTGAAGAGTTACTTTCTCATGCAATTGCAAAAATGAGAAAATTCGGTATTTCTCAAATTCCAGTAATGAAGGATAATAAATTTGCTGGTTCTTTAGATGATAGCCATTTATTCCAGTTGTTAATTGACAATCCAGAATTAAAAGATTCTCCGATATCAAGCGTGATGCAAGCACCTTTTCCAATTGTAAAAACTTCTACTTCAGTTGAAGAGGTTTCAAAATTGATTAACAAAAATACACATGCAGTATTAGTTGAAATGGATAACGGTAAACATCACATTATCACACGTTACGATATAATTTCTTCACTTTCTTAAATGAAAGAATATAAAGATCAAATGAATCAAACAATCCGTCTTAGTGCTTCACCAAGACGGATTGTTTCGTTAGTACCTTCCCAAACTGAATTACTATATGATTTAGGATTGAACGAGGAAGTTATTGGGATAACAAAGTTTTGTATCCATCCAAAAGAATGGTTTAAATTGAAAACTAGAGTAGGTGGTACAAAAGACATTTCTTTAGCAAAAGTTTCAAAACTCAATCCTGATTTATTAATTGGGAATAAAGAGGAAAATGAAAAAGAGAACATTGAAAGTTTAAAGTCGCAATATCCTGTTTGGATGAGTGATATTTATACACTTCAAGATGCAATTGAAATGATTGAGCAAATTGGTGAATTAGTTGATAAATCAGAAAAAGCTATTGAGATTTCAACTTCTATAAAGAATTCATTCGATCAATTTAAAACAGAAAATTCAACAAGATTTAAAGGGAATTCTCCAACAGTTTTGTATTTAATTTGGCGTAATCCTTATTTATCAGCAGGAAAAAACACTTTTATTGATTCAATTCTAAGTGAATGTGGATTTTCAAATTTCATGAAAGAAGAAAGATACCCAGAAATAAATTTAGACTCAAAGATTTCACCTGATTATATCTTTTTAAGCTCTGAACCTTATCCATTTAAAGTTAAACATATTAAAGAGTTAAGTCTAAATTATCCAAATTCAAAAATTCTACTTGTAGATGGTGAAATGTTTTCGTGGTATGGGTCAAGATTATTGAAAGCAACTAATTACTTTAATCATTTGATAAATAAATTATTATAAAAAAAAAACCTTGACAAAATTGCCAAGGTTCTAATTATTATAATTTTAGTCAAATAATTACTTTTTATAAAAAGGTAATTTTACAACTTTAGCTTTAATTCCTTTATCACGAATATCGATGAATATTTCAGAATCTAATGCTGAATTATCAACTGTAACATAACCAAGTCCAATTCCAATTTTCATAGAAGGAGACATAGTTCCTGAAGTTACTTTACCAATCGTTTCACCTCCAGCATTTTTGATTAAATAATCATGACGAGGGATCCCTCTGTCGATCATTTCAAAAGCAACTAATTTACGAGAAACTCCTTCTTCTTTTTGTTTTTTCAAGAAATCTGCATCTGTAAAGTCTTTAGTAAATTTAGTAATCCATCCTAATCCTGCTTCTAGTGGAGAAGTTGTATCATCAATGTCATTTCCGTATAAACAGAATCCCATTTCTAAACGCAATGTATCACGAGCAGCTAAACCAATAGGTTTAATACCGAAACTAGCTCCTGCTTCAAATACTTTATCCCAAACTTGATTAACATCTTCATTTTTAACATAAATTTCAAAACCTCCTGAACCTGTATAACCTGTAGAAGAAATCATAACGTTCTCAATCCCTGCAAATGTTCCATATTGGAAAGTATAGTAAACCATATCTTTCAAGTTAACATTTGTCAATGATTGCATAGCTTCTGCTGCTTTAGGACCTTGAATAGCCAATAAAGAATATTCATCTGAAAGGTTTTCCATTTCAACACCTAAATCATTCAAAGAAGAAATCCAGTTCCAATCTTTTTCAATGTTTGAAGCGTTAACAACGATGAAAAATTCCTCTGCATTTACTCTGTAAATAATTAAATCATCAACAATTCCACCTTTACCATTTGGCATACAAGAATATTGAGCTTTTCCATCTGCAATAACAGAAACATCATTTGAAGCAAATTTTTGAATCAAATCCAATGCTTTTGGACCTCTTAAAACAAATTCTCCCATATGAGAAACATCAAAAACACCAACTGCATTTCTTACAGTTTCATGCTCAATGTTAACTCCTTCATATTGAACGGGCATATTGTAACCTGCAAACGGAACCATTTTCGCTCCTAAAGCAATGTGTTTATCTGATAATGCTGTATTTTTCATTCTTTCTAATTTTGAGTTCAAATATAATCAAAAAGGATTTTAAAAGTTTGAATTTTAATAATCTTGTATAGTCGTTAACATTTTTGATTTTATTTGTTAATTAACAGTTGGCTTCGACTTCGCTCAGCCAACTTGACTACACTAAGTAAACTCGACGGCGACTGAGCGAAGTCGAAGTCGAGAGTTTGAAAAAAGTGATATTTATTCTATTTCTAAAAGAAATAATTATTCATTTTTGTAGAAATAATATCAGGATGATCAATTACAAAAATGAAATTGCCAATTATACGTATATTCTTTTAGGTAGTCTTGCTATGGCTTTTGGTGTAGTTGCATTTTTATCTCCAAATCATGTTGCTACAGGAGGAACAGCAGGATTAGCAATAGTATTGAGTAATGTTTTACCATTATCTGTTGGCTTACTAATGTTATTAATTAACATTCCTTTACTCTTAGTCAGCTTAAAATATCTTGGGAAAAAGTTTGCAATCAAAACCATTATCTGTATAGCCTTTATCGTGTTGTTTGTTGAATTATTAACTAAGATTCTAAGATTACCAAGTTTTAGTAATGATTTAATGCTTGCAACTTTATATGGTGGATTATCCGTTGGATTAGGCTTAGGATTAATTTTTAAAGGTGGTTCTTCAGCTGGTGGTGGAACAATATTAGCTAAAATAATTTCTTCTAAAACTTCGATGAAAACGAGTACAGTTATTTTAATTTTAGATGCATTAGTTGTACTATCAGCAGGTTACGTTTTTAAAAGTGTGGAATTGGCTTTATGGAGTTTAATTAGTATATATGTTGGTTCCAAAATTATTGACACGATTTTAGTTGGCGGACAAAGTCAGAAAATTGTTCATATTTCTTCTTCAAAAAATCTAAATGAATTGAGTCGAATCATTTCTGAAAGTATAGGAGTTTCTGGAACAATCGTTAGTGGTAATGATTTAGAGCATTCAGAGTACAAGGATATTATTTTTATTATGATCGAAAAAAACAAATTAAATGTATTGAAGCAAATCGTGTCAAATTATGATAGTAAAGTGAAAATGATTGTCATGGAAGCAACTGAAATTTTAGGTTAATTCACATTTATTAACACTTTCTATGACACTTTGTCTCAATTCGTAAGATGGCATTTGATTTGACAAATATTACTAAATTTATAAAAAATAAACAAATGAAAAAATCAAATATTATATTATTAAGCATTGGGTTATTAGTTATCATATTATTCATGTCTTATCGATCAACTTATAATACAGCAATTAATTTACAGCAAAATGTAAAGAAGTCATTTTCAAATGTAGGTACAGAGT
Source organism: Flavobacteriales bacterium (assembly GCA_947453715.1). Classification (GTDB taxonomy): domain Bacteria; phylum Bacteroidota; class Bacteroidia; order Flavobacteriales_D; family Crocinitomicaceae; genus CAIUKX01. The sequence goes on from CANGHX010000009.1 coordinate 11,097, forward strand.
ATCAAAGAAGAGCTGATATGATTCCTGATTTAGTTAAAGTTGTAAAAAAAGCTGCGTCTAATGAAAAGGATATATTAACAAGTGTTACAAATGCACGTGCTGGAATTTCAAACTTTTCTAATGATATAAATTCAGCTAAAACACCTGAACAAATGGATTTGGTTGGTAAAAGGATTAATTCAGCTATTAATATTGCCGTTGAAGCATATCCTCAAATAACATCAACAGAAGTTTTTATGACATTTCAAACACAGCTAGAAGGAACTGAAAATAGAATCAAAAAAGCAAGACAAGATTATAATGAATCTGTTCAAATTTATAATTCCCATATTTTGGGTTTTTTTAATAGTATGTTTTTAAACCCAGTGAAGTTTCCTGAAAAAGAACCATTTTCAGCTGCTTCAGGAACTGAAATTCATAAAGATATAGATTTATAAATCAAAAAAAATAAAGGCGATTCATTGAATCGCCTTTATTATATTTAAAGAACAATGGGAGTTAAAGATTTTTTTACAGATATTCAACAACGATCAATTCGTAAAGCGATTGAAAGTGCAGAATTAAATACTTCAGGTGAAATCAGAGTTCACTTAGAATCAAAATGCAAAATTGAACCAAAGGAACGTGCAATTGAAGTTTTTGAGAAATTGAAAATGAACGAAACAGCTTTGCGAAATGGTGTTTTATTTTACTTAGCGGTTGATGATAAGAAATTTGCAATAATTGGTGATAAAGGTATCAATGAGCAAGTTGGTGATCAATTTTGGGATGAAGTAAAAGAATTGATGCTACTAGAATTTAAACGTGAACAGTTTTCAGTTGGTTTATGTCAAGGAATTGAAATGACTGGTTTCAAATTAAAAGCTCATTTTCCTCATCAAAAAGATGATGTAAATGAATTAACAAATGATATTTCTTTCGAAGAATAGAACAGGTTAGTTTATAGTTGATAATTTATAGATAAGAGTTATTTTTCTATTCAATTCTTATCTTTTCTAATTTACATAATACATTTTAGATGTTTCAAAAATATTTTTATTCAATTACTGTAGTTCTATTTACAGTTTTTACAACTTTTGGTCAAGATGGTATTCCTGAAGCTCCAAATCCTCCAAGATTGGTAAACAATCTTTCAAAAGCATTTCCAGATTTTTTATCTCAAGGTGAAGAAGATGTATTAGAGCAAAAATTAGAAAAGTTCGCAGAAGAAACTTCGAATCAAATTGTTATCGTTATTGTTGATGATTTAAATGGTTTTGAACCAGCTGAATTTTCGTACAAGATTGGTGATAAATGGAAAATTGGACAAGAGAAAGAAGATAACGGAATTGTTATTTTAATCAAACCAACAGGTGGAAAAGGTGACCGGAAATATTTTATCGCAACTGGTAAAGGATTAGAAGGAGCTATTCCAGATGCAACTTGTCGAGAAATTGAAAACAATGAATTACTTCCCAATTTAAAACAAGGTAATTTTTATCAAGCATTAGATCAAACGACTGATGTATTAATGAAATTAGCTAAAGGCGAATACAATTCCAAAGATTATGCAAAGAAAAACAATAAAGATTCAGTTCAAAATGTTATTGTCGTTATTATCATTATAGTGATCATCATAATCGTGCTTTTCGGTAAAAAAGGTGGTGGAAGAGGAGGATACACAATGGGTTCTGGTGGAATCTTCTTTGGTGGCATGGGAATGGGAAGCGGTTTTGGTGGTGGAGGAAGTTCTTCTAGCGGCGGTGGATTTGGTGGATTTGGCGGCGGCGGTTTCGGCGGTGGTGGATCAGGTGGAAGCTGGTAAATTAGTTAAAAGTTGAAAGTTAATAATTGAATAAATATTTGATTAAATATTTGACTAAATTCAAAAAGGATGGGAAATAAAATTTGTGCGATAAGTAAGAAAGAGTATCCTGAAAGCAATTTGGTTTTAGGTGCGAATATCATGTTTTCAATTCGAGAAACGATTCAAAAAGAACACCCTGAATTCACAACAGAAAGCTGGATAGAAAAATCAATCTTACATGAATACCGTAGGAAATATTTAGAAAATTTAGTAAAAGATGAGTTAGGTCAGATACAAAAAATGGAATCTGAAGTTATTGATGCCATTGATTCGAACCAATTAATTACTGAAAAACTAAATTTAGAAGTAGATAGTGAATTTACATTTGGTGAACGACTTTCTGATAAAATAGCTGAATTCGGAGGGAGTTGGTCGTTCATACTGTCTTTTTTATTTTTTATGATGCTATGGATAACAGCGAATGTTGTTCTATTAGCAAATAAAGGATTTGATCCATATCCCTTTATTTTATTGAATTTAATTCTTTCATGTTTGGCAGCACTTCAAGCTCCAATTATTATGATGAGTCAGAATAGACAAGAACAGAAAGACCGTAAGCGAGCTGAAAATGATTATAAAACGAATTTGAAAGCAGAACTTGAAATTCGTCAATTGCATGATAAGATTGATCATTTAATTCAACATCAGAATAAAAAAATAATGGAAATTCAAGAAATCCAATCTGATTATTTAAATGAAATAGTGAAGTTTCATAGAAAAGATTAAAATTTTCTTCAAACATGATTCTAATCACAATTATTCTGAATTAAACAAACGAAATTTGTTGTATCAAATAAAATACAATGAGTTGGGTAAAGAAAAGTCAGGAAGAAATTAGAAGTCAGATTTTTGAAGCATTATCAAAAAATGTAAATTATCAAAAAGAATCTATTATTGGTGTACCTGGTTCATTTTTAGATGAGAAGGTTTTTCATCCTGATAAATTTAATCTAGCAGAAGCTCCTTTTCTTTCAACGCTGTTACAAAATCCAAACCATATCGGTTGTCACACCTTGGGTGAATCAGAAAGTTTTTTTGCAGGGACTCAAGAAATAGAACGCGATGTAATTGATATTTGCGCGAAGGATATTTTAAAAGGAGGTTCTGATGAATTCGATGGATATGTTGCATCAGGCGGAACAGAAGCGAATATCCAAGCATTCTGGATTTATCGAAATTATTTTGTTCGTGAGAAAGGAGCGAAATTAGATGAAATATCGATTTTGTGTTCAGCTGATTGTCATTATTCAATGCCTAAAGGGGCGAATCTTCTAAGTATTGGTATTCAGTATATTGCTATAGATTTTGAAACTAGATCTATTTCAAAAGAACGAATTCAAGATGCCGTTCAAGAAGCAAAAAACAATGGCAAAAAATATTTTATTGTCGTTTCAAATATGATGACAACGATGTTTGGTTCTGTTGATGATGTGGATCTTTATGTAAATGTACTAACTACTGATAATTTGAATTTTAAAATTCACATCGATGGTGCTTATGGTGGATTTTATTATCCTTTTTCAAATGAGGAAAGCAAATTGAATTTTTCAAATCCTTGGGTAAATTCTGTAACATTGGACGCTCATAAAATGGCTCAAGCTCCATATGGAACTGGTATTTTTATTGTCAGAAAAGGTTATATGCAATATGCGACAACACAAGAAGCAAGTTATGTTGAAGGTGAAGATTGTACTTTGATAGGAAGTCGTTCAGGCGCAAATGCTATAGCTATTTGGATGATTTTATATACTTATGGACCAAACGGTTGGTATGAGAAAATATTAGTTTTACAAAAACGAACTGAAAAAGTATGTAAACACTTGGATGAATTAGGAGTAGAGTATTATCGAAACTTACATTCTAATATCATCACAATGAAAAGTAATTTTATTTCTGAAGAAATTGCTCATAAATATGGATTAGTACCTGATAATCATCACCAACCAAATTGGTGTAAAATTGTTGTGATGGAACATGTTACTATGGAAAAACTAAACCCATTTTTAGAAGATTTGAAAAATAGTTTATTAGTTAATCAATTAAGCTAATAAAAGAATTATCTACAGCGTATTCGACCAAATTTTCAAATTCAAGACTTAAATCAGGTTTGATGTAATCTTGCATTAATTCATTCAAAACGGTCACATCAAATTCATGAACAGGCGTTGATAGATAGTTGTTTAATTGATCTCCAACTGTTTTGTAGTAGATTTGTTCAATATGATTTAGATTATCAGGTGTTTCAGTGATTATTTCAAATGAGCTCCATCCAACTTGTTTTAATAATTGAGGTAATGCGATTTTGTTTGGTAAACATTTATTGCTTGCAATGGTTAATTCGGTTAAATCTGTTTCAATTGCTTTTGTGATCGCTTTTGCAGCATAATCGACAGGAATTAAATTCAAACCTGAATCTTTGTTCATTGCTATTCTAATATGTTGTTGTCCATGTGACTCTTTGAATCTTAGAAAAAAAGCTCCAAATAGATAGAAAACCAAAAATTTAGGAACAACAAATAATGGAGTATCATACAAACGACCACAAATGATACTTGGTCTAATTATTTGATGCTTAATGTTATTTTTTATGCAAAATGAAATTAATTCGCTTTCTGTCTTGGATTTATATTCTTCGTATGGATTTCTATACTTTGTTAATCTTGAATCAAAATTAAAATAATTCGGAATCAAACCTTTTTGATGACCTGACGAAAATGCAGTACTTATGTAGGTGATTTGTGAGATGAATGGTGCTAATTTTTTGATTAAGAAAAAAGTGCCAATATAATTTGTTTTTTGTATTTCTTCAGTAGTACTAAGGTTTGTACCTAAATTTACCGAAGCAGCAGAGTGAATTAATGTATATTTAATGTCATTATTCAATTCTCCTAAGTTTATCTGCTCATCAAGTAAATCATGTTTTATTAAGGTGAAGTTTTCCTCTATAATTCTTTTGAAATCAATTGTATGCAGAAAATCAGGAACCAATTCAGGTTTAAATAATTCTTTCAATCGTTTTTTAAGAGTAACGTTTTTCTTTTCACGAATTAGCAATACTATTGAACCATGATAATCATTTAAATGAATTTTCATCATCAATTCATATAGAATATGTGAACCTAAAATTCCTGTACTACCTGTTAAAATATAGTTGTGATTCATTAAAAAGCATCGAGTAAATATTTAAATGTATGAATATGAGCGTTTTATTTAGATGGAGTAATATTTGTATTCCATTGAAAAATAGTGACTTAATACTTCTTACATCATAAAATTAACAAATAATTCGGAACCTTTACTTAGTTGATTTAAATAATAAAAATCATTCATTTTTAACCCCAACAAATGTAAGTTTCCTGATTCAAAGTTTTTTAAAAAAAATGAGTTTGTATTATTGATTTTCACCAAATAATTAGCTCATTTATATTCAATATGTATTAAATGAAATTTTAAGACTCGATAAATTCCAATTAACGAATAATCATTTTAGTTTTAGTAACTGTATTTTCGTTGGTAACAGTGATATAATAAATCCCAACAGGAAAATCAGTCATATCAAATGAAACTACTGAATCTGAAGCAATTGCTTGATTAACTTTTTCCCCAACTGCTTTATAAATCTCTATAACATCACCAGCTATTAATCCAGTTAAGAAGAAAACACCTGAAGTGGGATTTGGAATAACTTTTATAGCTTTATTTGAAAATTCTTTACAATTAACGTTCTCAATTTTTGAATAAGTAATTTCTCCGTCTAATGATGTTTGTTTTAATCGGTAATAAATGTCTTTGAACAGCACTTTTTCATCTATATAGCTGTAGTCTTGTAAATGATTATTATTCCCAGTCACATTTATTTGTTTAACTTTTTCCCAGCTCGTCCCATCTTCGCTTTTTTCAATTGTAAAAAAGTTCATATCCTCTTCAGTTGCTGTTTGCCATTTAATCTCATTTCCATTATCAATACAATTCACCTTAAAGTCTAAAAGTTTTAGAGGTAATACAACTTGAGTTCCTGAAATTCCAGTTATATAAAATGGTGAAATAGCACCACCACTTCCATCAATAACTAGATAATATGTTTGCCCAATATTTGCTGCAAAACAATTATTTTGATTTCTACTTGTCCCAGAAGAAGTTGTTGGATAAATGCTATCTCTCGGACAATTAACAACTGTCCAATATGTTCCGGCACCTGCTCCAGTACACGCGTTGTTATCTCCATCAGAGTTTGGATCTGTTACAATTATCGATTGAAGTGTGTTTGATAAACCGCTTATTGCAATGCTAACATAAGATTTGGTTGCTTGAAATTTAATCCAAGTATCGTTATCATTTGAGCCATTCCATAAACAATTGACAAATGAACTACCATTATAGCATGGCATATTTGAACTTGGTGTCATTCCATTGGTGCTAGCACAGATTGGTGAACCATCCCAAACAATTGCACCAGTACAATCATCACCCATTGAAGTTTTATCTGTAATTGTAGGGTCACCAAAATAAATACTACCTCCCAATACACAAGGCGCAGCTGAAGTATTATCGTAAAAATAGATTGTCCAAGTTCCATTTGCATTTTCACCATTAAATGCAGTTGCAACATCAACATAAGTTGAAAAAACACCGTATTGACCATCTAAGTCTTTTTCTGATACTATAAGTGAATTAGTTGAAACATAATTCGGAGCTTTATTTAAACAAGCAGTGACGATATTTCTAAAGGTATAATCAAGTTTTGCATCAGGCATTACAGAATAATCAGTAGATGTTCCCATTGTATTTGCTATTTGAGCACAAGTTCCAGTAGGTGATTTAATATAACATTTTACTTTACTGATATTACCACCGCAAGAAGCATCTAATCGAATATTGATTTCAGCCAATTGTTTTGTAGTTAAATTTAATACTCCAACACTTGAAACATTAAAAGTTATAGCATTGGTTCCAGGTGATGCACAAGATGAATATGATGTTCCTGCATCAAGATCAAATGGTAATGAAGTATTTGTTGTAAATACTTGACTTTCAATTAAACTAATATGTAAAACAATTAGTAGGAAAGCAATAATCGGAGTGAGGTACTTTTTCATAATACAATGATTTAAAAGCCTAAATCAAAGTTCATGAATGTTAATTCAAAATATTAAGAAATCTTTCAGAATTGATTTTATAATGTTTAAATCGGTTCTTTCATTGATAATAAAAATCGGTTTAGTTAGATTAATCTATATATTTTATAGACAATTAAGGACTAACTTCAAAAAGATAGTCCTTAATTGAAATTGAAATTAATATTACTTAACAAACGCTTTAATTGTTAACACTGTAAGTCGCGGTTCTGTATTTGAGGTTACTGTTACTTTTTTCTCAATTTCACCTTCTTGTCCAGGTTTTGGATGAAAAGAAACTTTCATTTTATCTGATTTACCAGGTAAAATTGGTTTCTCAGGTTTCTCAGGTGTTGTACAACCACAGCTTGCTTCAACATTTTCAATAATTAAAGGTTTTTTACCTGTGTTTGTTATCGTGAAATAAGTTGCATTATCCGAATCTGGTTTAACATTTCCATAATCATGAACCATTTTATCGAAAGAAATAGACGTTCTACTTTCAGCTTCTTCCTTTAATCTTTTGGCTTCTTCCTTTTCAAACTCTTTCATGCTAGCTTTCAATTCAGCTTCGCTTTGATCATCAGCAGCAACAGCAGAAACAACTTCTTTATTACTTGAAGAATTGGAGCTACACGCGCTTAAAAATAAAATACTTGAGACGATAAAAACTGTTTTTTTCATTTGATTTTTATTTACAAATAATTATAAATTATACTTATAGAAGATTAATTTCTTCCGTTATCTAAATTCATTTTTTCATACTCTTTCTTTTGAATCACCTCGACAGCTTTCATTAATATTTCGTTTGAATCATTGTATATTTCATAAAACTCATTATAACCCCATAGATCTTGAGCTAAATAAGCTTTCAATCTTAATTTAATTAATTTCTCACTTGTCTTGTATTCAGCTTCTTTGAATTCTAGTTTCGAATCTTCTTTTTTAACATACTCAAAAAAGGCTTTCATGAATTTTTCATCATTATTGAATTTTGATTTAAAATCTTGAAAAGTAGGGTAGGACTTCAAAATTTCATCCCTATTATCATTTACATATGTTAATGAAAAAGAATTGATATGACCACCTTGAACTAAATCTCTGAAATAATCAGTAATTTCAGTAGTATCTAATGGAACAAAAATATCTGGCATTATCCCACCTCCATTGTAAACAGTTCTTTTGGTTAATAATGTAAAATGTTTCAATGAATCTGGTAAATGAATTGAATCAGCATGTTGAAATTCACCATTTTTATATCTTTTTGATAAATCATCTTTGTAACCTTCCATATCAGTATAAGGTTTTTGAATGAATCTTCCTGCTGGTGTGTAATATCTTGCAATCGTTAATCGAATTTGAGAACCATCCGTTAAGTCGATTGGACGTTGAACCAAACCTTTTCCAAAAGTTCGTCTTCCAACTATTAATCCTCTGTCCCAATCTTGAATCGCACCTGAAACAATTTCACTAGCAGAAGCTGAATATTCATCAGTTAATATGATTAGATTTCCATTTTCCCAATTACCTTTATCTCCAGCTTTTAAATCGCTTCGCGGTTGTGCTTTACCTTCAGAATACACTATTAACTTGTCTTTTGATAAAAATTCATCGGCAACCTTTTGAGCAGCATATAACAAACCACCACCGTTTCCTTGTAAATCGAAGATTAAGTTTTTCATTCCTTTATCTTTCAATTCTTTTACACTTTTATGAATTTCTTCAACAGTTGAACGAGAAAAGCTGTTTAATTTGATGTAACCAATCTCTGGAGTTACCATGTAATAACAATCAACTGAGTTTACAGGAATTTTATCACGTGTAATAACATAATTCAATGGCTTTTTAGAGTTTTTTCTTAAAATCTCAACACGAACTTTTGAACCTAATTCACCTAACAAATTTTCTCTAACTTGGGCATTTTTCAAACCAATTCCAGCAATGTTTTTATCTTCAACTCGAATAATTTTATCTCCTGCTAAAATTCCTAATTTCTCAGATGGTCCTCCTGGAATAGTAGCAACAACCATCAATGTGTCTTTTAATATTTGAAAACGAATTCCAATTCCAACAAAACTTCCCTCAATTTTCACATTGGCATCATCTACTTCTTCTTTAGAAATATATGTACTATGTGGATCTAATTTTTCTAACATCGCTACTATAGCAGCATCTGTCAATGCCTTGTCATCAACAGTATCAACATATAATTTATTGACATACATTAAAACTTCATCAAATTTTTGATTTGTAGAAACTTTGTTCGGTTGAACTTGAGCGTATGAAATTGTAATTGATAAAAGTGATAAAAAGGAAATTAATTTATAAGTCATATTCTTGTATATCTATTGTGAAAATCAAAACATAAATATAAGTAAATACTTCTAAAAATACTTTTTATTGTGTAGTTGAACTTTAAAAAATGTTAATTATTGAATAAACATTTGAATGTTGAATGAATTAAAGTAATTGATTGAAAATGTTAAGCAATTTTCATTTTCTTCGTATTAATCAAAAGACATGAGTAGAATAAAATTAATAATCAGCATTGTTTTTATTGGAACGTTTTCAATATCAGCTTTTTCTCAAATTCCTGAATTTGATAAATTAGAAATGTTGTATGCTCAACAGCACTATAAATTGGTTTATAAAAAAGCAAACAATTTATTGGATGTTCCAGATTATGATTTTTCTTTACTTCCTAATTACTATAAAAGTATTAGTTTGTTTCAACTTTGTCAAAATGAACGTTATTTAACAAAACACCCAAGTGCATTAATAGAAGCGAAAAAACTATTCACTGAAGTTAAAAAATCCAGTGATGGAAAAAAGATTTTCGAAGCACATGAGAATGAAATAGCTTTTTTGAAAAATGATTTGTTAGCTTGGTCAGAAGAATTAAGGAGAAGTGAAAACAAAGAAACTTTCGATCAGCTTCAAATCATTATGAAAGATTTGTTTGATTTTGTACCGACTATTGATAATCAAGGACAAATTAAAGAAGTTGCTAATAAAACCTATAAAGCAACTGGTATAATTCGTAATGATTTAGCTAATTACGCAATGACATTTATTGGTACTCCTTACTTATGGGCAGGTTCAGATCCTAAAGGTTTTGATTGCAGTGGCTTTACAGGTTATGTTTTAAAAGAGTTTAATGTATCAACTCAAAGAAGGGCAGTCGATATGCAAAAAGAATGTGTTGAAGTCAAACAGAAAAATGTTCAAAAAGGGGATTTAGTTTTTTTTGATAATGGTTCGGGTATTTCACATGTTGGAATGATTATTTCAGAAAAAGATCAGCCTTTAGTAATGATTCACTCAAGTTCATCTAAAGGGGTGATAATTACAGAATTAGACAAGTCTGAATACTGGTTAAATCGTATTCACTCTTTTGGAACTTACATAAAATAAGACAAAATAATTAAGTCATGAAACAAGAAAAATTATATGAAATCATTTCAAGTTTTTATGACTTTAAAATTAATCGTATTGAAAAAATAGAAACAGATTTAGTCATTGAAATTTCACTTCCTTGGAGCAATGTCATTGGTCTAAATAGTGACTATTTATTGATTAAATTATCAGACTGTAATGAGTTTAAATGCGAATACTACAAAGTATTAAGTGATCAATTAATTGAAGCTTATCCCGGTAAATTCATTAAAGATTCTCAAGAAGTTAACACCTCTAATATTGATGAAATTAATAGTTTAGAATTAACAATAAATAACTGTACTTATAATTATAATAACAGTTATACCTTTTGGTGTAAAAGTAATTTATCTGTTGAATTAGCTAAACTAATATTCACAACAACCGATATTCATTTTTTTGAAAAGGAGGGGAATGAAATTTCTATCGATGAATTTGAAAAATGGAAGACAATCTGGTGGCAGTCTAAATTTGAAGATTAATCTTCTTTTGATTTTGTTTTTAAAAATATATTAGAAGTAATCGAAAGGATTGATAAAATCATCAAAATAAACACACCTAATGACAAAATAATTGATGAATTCACTTTTATTAAAGTACTAATTATCAATACACCCGCACTTAATCTAAATATCCACTTTGTAATTTTATAGTTGTAAAAAGATGTTAATGTCAATTTAAAATCCAATGCGGTAAATAATAAAAATAGAATTGCAGCTAATTGGATATGCCATGTTTGAATTAATAATTCAGTTTTTGAGAGCGATACAAAAAGAAATATTTGAACTAAATAACCAAAAATATAAAGATTGATTGTTAAATTACTTTCTTTAATTCTTAAAGTATTTAGCGCAGAAAAAATAGCAATTGATGCAATTGATCCTAATAATAGTTGAGTTGTAAGTATTAAATTAATTGAAGTAAATTCATAGAAAATAACACCTGTAAAGAAAGTCAAAATAGCTAAAACTAAGCCTATTTTATTCAGAATATTAAACTTTTTAATCATGTTTATTGTAAAGCGATATTATCAAATATAAGAAATAATCTACAGAAACTATTTTAATCGCTTGATCCTTTTGATTAAAGAAATAATCTTCTGTTTTTCTCAACTGCACAAACTAAATTCCATAATGCTCGTGCTCCTACATTTGCATCCCAATCACCATCAGAACCTGGAGACACTTCATTTAAATCAAACCCAACAATTTTTTTACCTGATTCAATTAGTTTGAAAAATAAATAATTGATTTCTTCTAATTTAAAACCTCCTGCAACTGGCGTTCCTGTATTTGGACAAAGTTCAGGCATCAAACCATCAATATCAAATGAAATGTAAACATTTTGAGGTAAATCAGAAATGATACGTTCAACTTGATTTTTCCAGGTTTGTCCTTCAAATTGCTCATCTTTTAAAATCCAATCAAAATAAGTAGATACTCTACCATTACTGTTTTGAATTAATTCTATTTCCGAATTAGCAACATCACGAATACCAACTTGAACTAATTTTGTTAAGTTTTTGCATTGTTTTAATGCATTAAACATAATGCTTGCGTGAGATTGCTCAAATCCTTCATAAGCATCTCTTAGATCTGCATGAGCATCTACTTGAAGGATACCAAAAGATTCACCTTTTTCATCAATCGCTTCCAATAAACCTAATGGAACACTATGCTCACCACCTAAAACTCCAACAATTTTACCGTTTGCTATTAATTCTTTTGCTCTCTCTTTTAAATTGTTTTTTAAAGCATTCGAAGCATCATTAATTGTACTCACTGTTTGTTGGTAAGCTGGTTCTGTTTGAATATCTCCACCTTCTTCTAAAAAGTTAATATATTCAACAGCTTCAATACATAATTTTTCATTGATTGATTTCCAATCTTTTGAAATAGGAGTAAGGAAAACTTTCGTTTCCCAGGCATTGGATAATTTAGGGTGGTAAAAATCCAATTGAGTTGATGCATCCAAAATTACTTGTGGACCATCACTTGTTCCCTTTCCATAGGACGCCGTAGCATCCCATGGAATTGGAATAATGATTATATCTGCTTCAGATTCGGTTACAGGGAAACCGAAAATGTTACCATTTGCAATACCTACACCGTTTGGATCGAAGCTTTTAGACATATTGTTCTTTTTTGATTAAATTTTTCACGAAGTTAGGAGTTGCAAAACTTCCTTTGTGAACATCAGCATTGTAATAACGTAAGCCTTTTGCATCTACAAACGCATCAATTTCTGATTCATTTGAAATGTTTTTAGGGTGTTTATCTCCTTTAATTCCGTATTGGAAACTCCACATACCAGTTGGGTACGTTGGAACGAAAAATAAAGAAACTGGAGCTTTATCAGTACCAAAAATATCTTGTAATGTATGGTTTAATTCAGAAAATGCTTTCTCATTAAATTTAGGAGATTCTCCTTGAGCTAACATAATACCGTCTTTTTTCAAAGCATTGTAACAGTTTTGGTAGAATTCAACTGAGAATAAACCTTCAGCTGGTCCAACAGGATCAGAACCATCAACAATAATAATATCATACGATTCAGGAGCTGCATTTTTAATGAATTCAATTCCGTCATCTACTAATAATTCTAATTTAGGATTATCAAATGAAGCGGCAATTTGAGGTAAATGCTCTTTACAAGCTTTAATTACTTCACCATCAATTTCAACCATTGTTACTTTTTCAACACCTTCATGGCGTAAAATCTCTCTTACAGTTCCACCATCACCACCGCCAATTACTAAAATATTTTTAGCATTTCCGTGGGTAAACATAGCTGGGTGAGAAATCATTTCATGGTAATGGAATTCATCTTCAATTGTTGTCATTACCATATCATCTAACGCTAACATTTTACCATATTTGTATGATTCAATGATTCTAACACGTTGAAATGGTGATTGAACATCATAGAAAACATCACCTGTAAAACGTAATGATAATGCTTGGTTTTCATCTTTATCTGTAAACCATACATTTCTAGTGAAAAATTCAGGATTTCTCCATTCACTCGCTTTTTGGCGCATAGTTGTCATGTCGAAATCGTTTCGGTTTAATAAGTTAACCGATCCTCTTTTCATTTCGATTGCAGAGTAAGACTTCGCTTGAAAAGCTTCTTTTAAAAAGTCAAAAGAAATCCACGCATCCATTTCTCCACAAGTAAATAAATCTACTGCAGCATAACCGTACTCTGGCCATGTATGAATTGCAAGATGACTTTCTTGAATTACGACTACTCCAGAAACACCATAAGGTGAAAAATGGTGAAATGTTGAGTTGATAACTGTTGCTCCAGCTTTTTGTGCTGCTGCAACCATGTCTCTCTCAATTGCCGCTACATCATTCATAATGTGCGGTTCACAGTTCATAAACTCTACAAGAATATGATTTCCAAGTGCTGTACTCATTTTTTGTATGGTAATATTATAAATTTGAGTGCAAAAGTAGCGTTTTCAAACTAAAACAAAGTGATTTTCAATAAAAATGTTTTGTTAAGTTTTTGTTTACATTGAAATGAGAAAAAAACAAAACACTTTTTTATTTAAAAATTTATGTTAAACTATGATGAAGCTCATTGAATTCATGGTTTAAAATATTTTTACCAAGTTCAATTTCTTCTTCTGTACCATTTACGAAAATTAAATATTTCCCACTTTTTATATGTTCTTCATATTTTACAACATATTCATCCTTAACACCTAACTCTAACAAAATGGATCCTAAGCCTCCTGCAACCAAGCCTGCATCTAAACCTCCAAATGCACCAACCAAAGCACCGGCTCCATAAAGAAAACCTAATCCTGGAACGGCAAAAACACCAATTCCAACTAATAAGCCTAATGTTGTTCCAATTGCAGTCCCTGCTATCAATGGAGAAGCAATTAATGGTTTATTTGATTTAATATGAATTTTATCATCTTCAATATCTGCTTTACCGATGATGGAGACTTTTTCTAATGGAAATTTCATTTCTTTTAGAATGTTTAATGCATGAACAGCATCATCATGTGAATTGTAAATTGCTATACTAGTTTTCATAATTATTGTATTTTAATTAAGCTAAACTAAATATTTGAGCAATATTAAAACATGATATTTATCAATACTTTATATGATTCTAATAAAGAGTTATTATGAATGTTTCTCCCAAATCTGAACTAATTCAACCATCGTTTGGATAGCTTTCCGCATATCTTGAACGCTCACATACTCATGACGTGAATGAATTGCCATTTCTCCTGTGAAAATATTTGGACAAGGCATTCCCATAAAAGATAAACGTGAACCATCCGTACCGCCTCGGATAATAGTAGCTTCAGAATTGATCCCAACTTTTTTCATCGCTTGAATCGCATAATCTGTAACAAAAGGAACAGTATCTAAAACTTCTTTCATGTTTCTATATTGTTCAGTTACTTTGAAAGTATATTCTAATTCCGGATAGTTTGATAAGGTATCGATTAATATGTTTTTCAAACGATCTTCGTATTCAGTTAATTTAGAAGTGATGTGATCTCTAATAATAAATGAAACAGTTGCTTCTTCTAGGTGACCTTCAAAAGAAGTGGGATGAACAAAACCTTCTCTTTTTTCAGTCGTTTCTGGTGACCATTCGTTTTTTGGTAAAGCTGCAACAAATTCTGATGCAACTTTAATAGCATTAACCATTTTATTTTTAGCATAACCTGGATGAGCACTAATTCCCCGAATTGTAACGGTCACAGCATCAGCAGAAAATGATTCGTCTTCAATTGATCCTAAAGTGCCACCATCTAAAGTATAACCATAATCCGCATTTAGTTTTTTCATATCTAATTGCTCAACACCTCGTCCAACTTCTTCATCTGGAGTAAATAAAATACGGATTTTACCATGTTTAATTTGAGGGTTATTTACGATATAGTGACAGAAATCCATAATAATAGCAACTCCTGCTTTATCATCAGCACCAAGCAATGTTAAACCGCTAGCGGTGATTAAATCGTCTCCAATTTTTGATTTTAAATAAGGATGTCTTTCAGTAGTTATAATTTGCGTTGCATCATCTGGTAACGTAATTGGATTGCCATCATAATTTCTATGTACAATTGGTTTTACATTCGTTCCAGAACAATCAGGTGCAGTGTCGATATGTGAGCAAAAACAAATTGTTGGCAAATCATTATTGTCTGAATTACTCTCAATTGTCGCATAAACATATCCCCATTCATCCATATGTGCATCTTCAATCCCCATCTCTAATAGCTCTTCAACTAATACTTTTGATAAATCTTTTTGTTTTTCAGAAGAAGGGAAGCTAGGAGAAATAGGATCTGCTGTTGTATCAATTTGAACATATTTCACAAAACGTTCCTCAACTGTATATTTATAATTGTTCATATTCTAAGAATTGTTATTTTAGTCAAAGTTAATAGAAAATCGTAAAAATTGTCATGAGTTATTGTAGTTATTGTGAAACTTTACCATTAGATAATCACCATAGGATTTATCATGATTACCACTATGGATTTGATATTGAAAGTGATGATGAATTGTTTGGACGATTAATCCTTGAAATAAATCAAGCTGGACTATCATGGAATACGATATTGTTAAAACAAGATAATTTTAGAGTGGCCTATGATCATTTTTCAATCATTAAAGTAGCAAATTATGATCAAACTAAAATTGATGAACTATTAAATAACGCTGGAATCATTCGAAATCGTTTAAAAGTTTATGCTGCGATTCATAATGCCAATGAAATATTGAAAATTCAAAAAGAATTTGGTACTTTTAAGAATTGGATCTTGTTAAATAATGATAAAACTTTAGTTGAATGGGTTAAATTATTTAAAAAGTCATTTAAATTTGTTGGTGGTGAAATCGTTAATGAATTTTTAATGAGTATTGGCCAATTACCTGGAGCTCATGTCGAAACATGCCCCATTTTTATAAAATTAAACAGTGGTAAGTAAAATGAAAAAACTACTAAGTATACTTTTTTTAATGATTTGCATCACTTCTTTTGCTCAATACAGCATTTATGGAGGACCTACAGTGTTAAGACCTATTGGGATTGGTAAATCATTTGTTGGTTTAAATATCGGTGCGGAGATACCTAAAGATGATGAAAGTTCTGTTTATTTAAGAGCAAATTTATTTTTAAAGAAATCGGATAGTTCTGCTACATCAATTTATTTAACGAATATTGATCCAAATGATTATACTTTAAACAGTGTTAGAACTAGAAATTCTTTAAATTACTTTTCATTTGAAGGTGGTTTAAGACGTTATTTAGGTGGAGGTTATGATAATTCATTTGCTTTTTTTGGTGGAACAAATTTAATGGGAGTTGTTTATAGTTCTAAGTCAAAAATTGATTCATATGATCATACTAAATATACTTTACCAGCTTCAAGTCAAGTTGCAGGAAGTGTGTTAGCTTTGTGTATTGGTTTAAATGGAGGTGTGAAATACACCTTTCCTGGAATTGGGACAGTTTTTTATGACATGTCTTTGGATTATATGCTTAAATATGTTTTTACTTCACAGAATGTGCCAACTACCTATTTAAGTCCTTTATTGATTTCTTTTAATGTTGGGTTTAGAAAAGAATTTTATTAAATCTATTTTTCTTGTGTTCAAATATTTTGGAATCTTATTTAGTTCTACTATTATTTCTTCTAAATTCTGATATCGTTGTTGATTTATTTCATTGAGAAATAATGTGATGTTAGTTTTACTATACCTATTAGGAGGTAAATTAAAACAATGCTTTTTGCAGATCTTTTCAATAATATGGAAAAGTTGTTTTGGAATTTTTCGATGACTTTGAATTGGATGAGTTATTTGAAGATTAGTCATTATGCTTGGGTTTGGGTGTCTTAATGGCAATTCTCTCGTGAATAATTGATAAATAATAATTCCTAATGAAAATAAATCTGTGGTATGATCTATTGAATTAATATCATTTAATATCAATTCTGGAGCTGCATAACCCAATGGAAAAAGCGTGTTACGATTATGTTTTTTTGTCAAATCAATTGCTAAACCAAAGTCAATAATATTAATCTTTAATTCATCTTCAATTTCTTCAACGATTAAATTTGAAGGTTTAAAATCACAATGTACGATCGATTTTGATTTTAATTCATTTAAAGGCTGTACTAAAGCTGTTAATATTTTTTCAAGAGTAGGAATTTGGTTTTTCTTTTTAATTGTATACCAATACTCATTCAAAGGCGTACCCTTAGAAAAAGAACGAATCAATTGAATTTTCGACTCGTTTTCAATCAAATCAATTGTTTTAGGTAATGTAGGGTGGTCAAAACTGAATTCACTTTCTAATCTTAATTGATTAACAAGATGTTGGTTTTTAGATGTTTTTTTTAATTCCTTTAATACAAAAAACTCTTTCGTAGCTCTGTTTTGAATTAAATAAACAAAACCAAATTTTCGTTTTTTTTGATTCCCTAAAACACTTATTTTCTCATATTTTTCTTCTACAATCAAAATCTAATAATGAAATGTTCTTTTTCTTGTTGTTTACGAGGAATTATAATTCCCATTCGAAATAAATCCATTGTCAAATTATAATCTTTTGACTGAATAATTTTATTCCAAGCTGCAAGCATTGAATCACTCCAGCGTATGTCATCTAAAATGAAAATGGTGTCGTTGTGTGAATTTTGTTTAAGTAGTTCTAAATAAATCAGTAAAGCCTCACCATCATGGTGACCGTCTATGAATATTAGGTCATATTTTTGATTCGTATTTGCTTTTAAATATTCTATAAAAGTGGAATTTACACAGGTAACATTTACACATTCTCTAATATTTAAGTTTTGAACTGCAACTTTATAAATTTCAGAACAACCATCTAAAGTGATAATTTGAGAATCGCTATTTGCTTTTGAAAAATGAAAACTACCAACTCCAAGTGAAGTACCTAATTCTAAAATGCTTTTTGGTTTATAGAACTTCGTTATTTTATACAAAAGAGTACCATATTTACCTCTTGAAGTGTTTGTTTTGAAAATCGATTTTAAACTTCTAATATTTCCTAAACGTTTTGATCCCACTCCAAAATCTGTTATTTCAATAGTTTTTTTGTCTTTTTTTAAAGAATTGAATAGTTTTTTTCTTTCTAAAACAAAATTATTGTCCATATTTGTTTTTAGACATTCACTGACAAATTGATAAACAAAAGGTGAATGCGTACCGTGACGTCCTTTTGCTTTTAAAAAATAGGATATGTATTCAGAAAGTATGTTCACAGTACAAATAAACAAAACTTTAGAATATTATCATGACAATTGTACCAAATTCAAAAATTGAGGAACAAAAAAATAAGGTTATTGGAAATCATCCAGAAGTAAAATTAGAAGCTCCATGTAAGATAAACGATGGTATTTTGTCGTTTTCTAAGAATGAGACTCTTGATAAAATAAAATTATTTGAAAATACAGATTTTACTTCTTGTTTTTTTATTCCTGCTTCAGGATCGGGTTCAAGAATGTTTCAATTCTTATTTGATTTTTTAGAAGAGCCAAATGAAGAGAATAGAGGACAAGTCGAACGTTTTTTAAATCATATTTCTGATTTTGCATTTTTTCAACAATTACCTATTTCAATTCGTAAAAAATTAAAAAATCACGATGTTGAATTAGATGAATTTGTTTCTTATTTATTGAATGGACACGGCATGGGGTATGGTGATTTACCAAAAGGTTTAATTCCTTTCCATAAAAATGACCCGTTTATTTTGACTCCTTTTCAAGAACATGTTTTACAAGGTGCAAAAGTAATAGATGAAAATGTAAAATTTCACTTTACTGTTCAATCAAAATTTAAAGAGAAAATTGAACAAGTTATTCAAAACATTCAAGGTTTGACAGGTCAAGTATATAATATCGAATTTTCTGAACAAGATCAAGCATCTAATGCTATTGCTTTCAAATTAGACGGTGAAGTTTGTATCAATGAAAAAAATGAAATATTAGAGCGTCCTGCTGGCCATGGAGCTTTATTAACTAATCTTAATGAAATTGATTCAGATTTAATTTTCATTAAAAACATTGATAATGTTCAACATATTTCAAAATCAAAAGAAACAAGTGATACTTGGAAGTTTTTAGGAGGAATATTATTAGAATTTAAAAGAGAAGCAGGTAAAGTTTTTGAAAATCCGTCTTTAGAAGGGATCATTACATTGAACAAAAAATATCAAATCTATAATGAAGAATTGTTGAACAGATTGTCAATGAATGAATTGTTAGATCTATTAAATAGACCGGTTAGAGTTTGTGGAATGGTTCGAAACGAAGGTCAACCTGGAGGTGGTCCATTCTGGATTAATGATAATGGAGTCATTTCAAAACAAATCGTTGAGAAGTCTCAAATCACAATGCGTGGTGAACAATATAGATTAATGGTTCAAAGTAACTTCTTTAATCCTGTAATGATAGTTGCTTCTGGTAAAGATTTAAAAAACAACAAATTGGATTTAGAAAATTACAAGGATGATTCCAAGTTTTTTCTGGTTAAAAAGAAATATAAAGGACAAGATATTCGATTTATTGAATTACCAGGATTATGGAATGGAAGTATGGCGCATTGGAATAGCTTATTCGTTGAAATCCCTTCAGATACATTTAGCCCTGTAAAAACAGTTTTAGATCTTTTAGATACAGCGCATATATAAGTTTGATAATGAATTGGAAATTAAAATCATTTTTGAGTTTTAGTATATTCGTTTCTATATTATTATCTTCTTTTAGAAATAATGAAACGAAAACTGTTTCAAATCCGGTTTTTTATAAAACGGAGAATGTCATTGTTTTAGTTATTGATGGTCCACGTTTTTCCGAAACATTTGGTGATTCAACAAGAAAATACATTCCTCATTTGGCAAATGATTTAGCACCAAAAGGTGTCTTATTAACAAATTTCAAAAATAATGGAACAACTACAACTGTTTCAGGACATGCTGCAATTACTTCAGGAGTTTATCAAAATTTAAAAAATAATGGTTTAGACTTCCCGAAAAACCCATCTTTTTTCCAGTATTATTTGAAAGAGAAACAACTTCCAAAAGATAAAGCTTGGATCATTTCGAGCAAAGGGAAATTAAATATCCTTTCAAACGCAAAAAAGAAAGAATGGAAAGATGTTTATTCTCCGATGTCATATTGTGGAATCAAAGGGTCTGGAAATGGTTATGTTGGGGATGTAGAAACTTGGGGGGATGTTAAACGCATTATTTCAGACTACAAGCCTAATTTATTACTAATAAATCTTTTAAGTGTTGATGTTGCTGGTCATAATAACAATTGGGAAGGATATTTAGAAGCTTTGAAAAACACAGATAACTATGCGTTTGAATTGTGGAATCTTTTACAAAAAGATGAAAAATACAAAGATAAAACAACATTGATTATCACAAATGATCATGGTCGACATTTAGATGGGCACAAAAATGGATTTGTTAGTCATGGTGATAAATGTGAAGGTTGTAAACATATCTATTGTATTGGATTAGGACCAGATTTCCAGGTTAATAATGTTTCAAATGAACCTTACGAATTGATAGATATCAGCCAAACAATCGCGACTTTGCTTCAATTTCAGATGCCGACTTCAAAGGGAAAATTAATTAAGGATTTCTTTTAATTTATTTCTTTTCAATTCTTAAGCCTATTTCCATTGCTGAAGGTAAGCTTTTACTTGGGAATAATGATTCTATTTTATAGGTGTAGAGACCATCTTCTTTATATTTAATATTATCATTGATAAGATGTTCACTGTCCCAAATTTCAAGTGCTGGTTCACCTTGGTATTCTCCATTATCATTAATAATCTTCAAATTTACTATTGTTGATTTTTCTTCATTTGAAGGTGATATTTCAGTTACTTTAACTTTAAATGATTTGTATTGAAATCCTTCAGTGAATCTAAATAGTAGAGTTGATTTGTAGGTCGCCTTTGAATCTTTTAAATCAAATTTAAAAGTCTTAATATCCTTGGTTAACCATTCCAAACCTGGTGACAACTGTTGATTTTCTTCAAAAACTACTTTTTTGGATTGACAACTGTATAAAACAGTTAAAAGAATTGAAAGTGTAATAATTTTTTTCATGATACTTTTTATTATTTAAATCCAGTTATTTCTAAAAGTAACAAAAAAAGGTTGCCAAAAATTGACAACCTTCATAATGTTTTATAATTATTTTAATGATTGGATGAAACTGGTTCTTCTAAAAATTCACCACATCCTATAAAGAATTGTGCATTTTCTGTAATCATGTAAGCTTTTCCTCTATTTAATCCTTCACCTAAATCGTGAAAACAAGGACAGCTTTCAGCACTTTCAGGATCAAAAAACTCCATAACCAACACGGCTGTTTTTCCATTTTCACCTTTCAATACCCATGATTCTGCAATATCTTTCGATGATCCTTCTGGACCAGGTTTGCTAACCAATGTATATGCGAATGAATTTTCCCCAACGTATAAAACTAAATTTTTCCCACCGTCATAATCCAAGGTCCAAGCAGGTTCTTGACCACTAGCTATAACTGATTGTGTTCTTCCTATTGAGGAAAAACCAATGAATGCTGCAAAAAGAATAATTGATTTCATGACCTTTGTTGTTTGTTGAGTTAATTTACGTATTTGAAATTGATATGTTTCATAATAAACGTGAAAATTATCAAAATCTTATTTTTGAGTCTTTAATTGGCTATTTGAATTAACATTCAAATGACGTAGAGATAATTTTGAATGATCAATCGAAAAATTAACCTAGTTAAATTGTATCATTATTGAGCTTTTATTGTGAATAATTCATTGATAAATAAATATAGGAATTAAATTGAATTCAATTGATTGAATTAACTTCGTAATATGAGAAAATTAAGTACTTTTCATTATATTATTGTTGCTTTTTTATTGATTTCAACTTCGTTTGCATTGATTTCAAGCAAATCGAATTCGAAACAAAATAAAACTAAAAATAAGCAACTAGATTCTTCAGAAACTTGGGCGAAAGAAAAATTAGCTTCTTTGTCGCTAGAAGAAAAAATAGGTCAATTCTTTATGGTTTCTGCCTATTCCAATCAAGGCGAACAACATTTAAAAGAAGTTGAAGGTCAAGTAGTCAATAATAAAGTTGGTGGAATTATCTTTTTTCAAGGTGAAAGAGATAATTTAGTTTCTTCAATCAATCGTTTTCAGCTTAAAAGTTCTGTTCCCTTGTTAATTGGATTAGATGCAGAGTGGGGAATACAGATGCGAATTTTTGGGGAACAACGTTTTCCATATGCATACACGATTGGCGCAGCTGATGATTTAGAATTAACAGAGCGAATTGGAGCAATGATGGCTCAAGAATGCAGAGAAGTTGGAATTCATATGAATTTTTCACCCGTTGCTGATGTTAATAGTAATCCTGAAAATCCTGTGATTGGTTTCCGTTCATTTGGTGAGAATGCTCAAAAAGTTTCGGATCATGTTGTTGCAATGGTTAAAGGAATGGAAAAAAATGGTGTCCTAACAAGTATAAAACATTTTCAAGGACATGGATATACAGATAAAGATTCACATTTATAATTAACAACAGTATCCTCAAGTTTAAAATCAATTAAAACAACTGATTTTAAACCATTTGAATCAGGAATTAAAGCTGGGTCAGGATCAGTTATGATTGGTCATTTAAATATTCCTGCC
>CANGHX010000010.1 GCA_947453715.1 Flavobacteriales bacterium
AACATTGATATTAGTTTTATTCGGGCTTTATTGAAATAAGAACCAAAATGTTCATCTAAAACTGAAAATAACGATGTATCTTCGTAACTAACCTTGGAAATCGGACTTGAATGACTGCTTCGAAACATCGTCTAAGATACTGATTTCTAAGGTCTTAAACAAATATTTTCCGATTTAATTTATTGATAATCAATTGTTTATATTTTTTGTCATGTAGTTAGTTCTAATTTAGAAAATAGTCGACAAAATTTTACAATCAATGCTTCAAATGGTGGAGTCATTATTGGCTCAAAAGGAACTCGCGTATATATTCAACCAAATGTATTGTTGAATAGTAATAACCAAGTTATCTCCGGAAATGTAACTGTTGAACTTGTAGAGATTTACGACCGTTCTTCTATGCTTTTCTTAAATAAACCGACCATGGGAGTTTTACCTAATGGGAAACATGCTGCTTTGATTTCTGGTGGAGAATACTTTCTAAAAATAACTCAAAATGGAGGTTTACTGCATTCTGATAATGGTGTGAATGTATTGTTGCCTGCTTCTAATACCGGTGGTTTACAAAATGGGATGAACCTATTTAATGGTGTGTTAAATGATCAACAAAATTTAGAATGGAATTTGTTAACTGACACAGTAAATGTTGTGCAAGATACAACTGGAACTGGTGGTGGAACATTTACTACGTCTTATTCGATTTTAGATGGGAATTGGGGTTGGACAAATGTTGATCGTTTTTATTCTGATCCTCGTCCAAAAACAACTCTAAAAGTAAAAGTGCCGACTGGTTTTGATAACACAAATTGTGAAGTTTACTTGACGTATGATGGTGAACAAACTGCTTTAGCTTCATTAGATACATATACTTCAGATGGATTTTTCTCTGAACATTATGGTCAAATTCCAATTGGATTAAATGTACATTTCATTGCTGTTACAATGATTAATGGTCAATTAAATTATGCTATTCAAGCAGCTACAATTACTGATAATTACATTGAATACATAAATTCTTTCACTCCAATTTCGCAAAGTGATTTAGCAACTCTGATTAATAATTTGCCTTAAAGGATTCAAATAATAATACTGAAACTTCAAGTTCGCTTGGTGTTTTTTGTTATATGATATATTCTTAGTATAATTGGAAAAAATCTATATTATGAAGAATGTAATCCTGACTATTTTTATCATCACTTCACATAGTTTTCTTTTTTCACAAGATTATAATCTTAGAGATACTACTATTAATTATGACTTAGAATATAGTTTTATTTATTTTCATAGTGGATACAATATGAAAAATCGAAAAAAGAAAAAACTTATTAGAAATTATGAAAATCAAATAGCAAACAATGAAAAGGGGTATGATTTAATGATATATAAATTTTTAAAACAAAATAATCGAATTAATTGTCCTTATGTTATTATCAGCACAAGAAATAATCATGGTAAAATAAAATTTTATGATGAAATTCTATATATTGATTCTAGCAATTATCAGAAATTAAAATGCTACAAATACGAAGATTTAAAAAAGCAAAAACAAAAAATTGAAATTACTTGCAAAGTCAAATATTCATTCGATAATGTATACCTTTTTGAAGAATTTTTAGAAATTAAAAAAGTTGACGATAATACGTATTCTGAAGAAGAAGATCCTGAATTTAAAGTATTAAATTATGAATAAAATAATCTATTTATCTCTTTCGTTATTTCTAACAAGTTGTTATTGTTTTAATAAAGTATCGAAACCTGATGTTCGATTTTTATCACAAGGTCCTAAAATAGATTTATGTAATATGCACGATAAAGGTGGAAATGCAATTCAGATAAATCCCTATTTTGGTTTTCCATTACAAGAAAAAATGATCATAAATTCACATTACAAACAATTTACTAATTTTCAATTTCAACAAATAGGTCAGTTCGGAATTAAAGCTGAAAAGTATATTCATTTTATTTCTGTGCCTTTCAAAACTTTAGGTTTAGGAATAGACGTTTCGGAATCATTCATTTCTTTTAAATATCAAGAAGTTCCAATAGCACCAATTTCGAATTTCATAAAAGTAAACCAAACAAGATTAATGTTAAGTGCTAGTTTTATTTCACTTGTTCAGAAAAATCTAATAGGTTATTTTAGTTTACAAGGAGGTAAAAACATTACAAATTATCACAATTCAAACTCAACTTCTAGTTATAATAATTCTCAAAATATTCTGCCAAATATTTCATATAGAATTGGTTATGGTATGCATTATTATATTAAGAATTTATATGCTTTTAATTTAGAAGTTGGATATGGAAATGCTGGATATGTCAGAATGGGCATAGTAAAATGGTTTTAAGTTAAAGTTTTGAAAGGAAATTTTTATTCATACTCACAAAAAACCTTACCTTTGATCTCAAATTGAAATGATACTAAGAACGACTATTTAAGAATTTATCTTTTAGAAATTCCAGTATATAAAAAAATAAAGTATGATTATTGAACCAAGAATGCGCGGATTTATCTGCTTAACAGCTCACCCAAAAGGTTGTGAGCAAAATGTAATCAATCAAATTAATTATGTGAAATCTAAAGGCGCAATCAATGGCCCTAAAAAAGTACTCGTTATTGGTGCTTCTACAGGATTTGGTTTGGCTTCTAGAATTACGAGTGCTTTTGGATCAGATGCAGCTACAATTGGTGTATTTTTTGAAAAACCTGCTGCTGAAGGTAAACCAGCTTCTCCAGGATTTTATAACTCAGCTGCTTTTGAAAAACAAGCTCATGCTGCTGGACTTTATGCTAAAAGTATCAATGGCGATGCATTCTCAAACGAAATTAAAGATAAAACAATCGATTTAATCAAAGCTGATTTAGGTCAAGTTGACTTAATAATTTACAGTTTGGCTTCTCCTGTTAGAACAAATCCTAACACAGGAATTACACACAAATCTGTTTTGAAACCTATAGGTCAAAACTTTACAAATAAAACAGTTGATTTTCATACTGGTAATGTAACTCAAGTTTCTATCGACCCTTGTAACGAGGAAGATATTGAAAACACTGTTGCTGTAATGGGTGGTGAAGACTGGGCAATGTGGATCGAAGCAATGAAAAAAGCGGGTGTTTTAGCTCCAAATGCTCAAACAGTTGCTTACTCTTATATAGGTCCTTCTTTAACTGAACCTGTTTACCGTAAAGGGACAATCGGTCGTGCAAAAGATCATTTAGAAGCTACTGCATTCGAAATTACTAAATCATTGGCTGATTTGAATGGTAAAGCATTTGTTTCTGTTAATAAAGCATTGGTAACACAAGCGAGTTCTGCAATTCCAGTAATTCCATTGTACATTTCTTTATTGTACAAAGTAATGAAGGCAGAAGGGATTCACGAAGGTTGTATCGAGCAAATTCAACGTTTATTTGCTGAAAGATTATACACAGGTGCTGCAGCTCCAATCGATGAGGCAGGACGTATTCGTATCGATGACTGGGAAATGCGTGCTGATGTTCAAGCAAAAGTTGCTGAATTATGGGAACAAGCGACAACTGAATCTTTACCAACACTTGGTGATTTAGCTGGATATAGCGATGATTTCTACAATTTATTCGGTTTCAAAGTTGCTGGTGTAAATTACACAGATGATGTAAACGAAATGGTAGAAGTACCAGGATTAGTTTAATCGAATTATATAATTGATTGAATGGGCTTGCAGTTTTGTGAGCCCATTTTTATTGAAAGCAAACCTTCCATCCCCTATTTTCTAAAACGCGTTGTAACGTAACTAATTCATTCACATTACTCAATTGCTGAACAATAGATTGAAATGTTACGGTGTTATTTCCAAAATCAACGATTGGTTTTAAATGATGTGGGAACATCGGAATTGATTTCTCTTCCTGAGTTTCAATTTGAGCTAAAAACAATTTCAGTAAACGAATAGATTCATTCTCCGTTAATTTAAAATCAGACGATTTTACAGAACTTACAAAATGAATGGTTTCTTTCGCTCTTGTCAATAAAACATTCAATCGTTTATTCCCATTTTTTTGATTCAACGGACCAAAGCGCATATGAAAATCTCCTTCTTCATTTCTAGCATATCCTAAACTGATAATCAATTCATCGCATTCTTCTCCTTGCACATTTTCTAAGGACTTAAAGAATGTTAAATTCTGATCAATCTTATCTTGAAGTAGCAATTGTTGTTCGGTCGGCAATGCTTTCCAAATGGCAGCTAATTGACTTTCAGAAAAGGCAACAATCCCAATCGAATTTTCTTTTAAACTGCTTTTTAATCTTGACTCAATTATTCCTGCAACAACTTTTGCCTCCTCCAAATTTTGGTTGTCTTTGTAAATTCCTTTTTCACAATAATACCAATTCAATGGCTGATGATTTTGTTTTGCTGAAGGATAAGCAATCAAAGAATTTGAATAAAAATGAGTATTCGAAAATTGAATTAATGAAGGAAATTGACTTCGATAATGATGCTGCAATGAAATCGTTTTCCAATAAAAATTGGATTGGTGCAACAAATCTACAACATCAGTAGAACCAACTTTGAAAAATGAACTTGGTCCCATTTGTTGATCATCACCTGCAACGATTATTCGCTTCCCTCGATGAATTGAACCCAACGCATTTGTTAGCGGAATTTGACTCGCTTCATCAAATAAAACGATATCAAATAAATTTGCTTTTAGAGGAAAACATGTTGAAACCTGAACGGGATTACTCAGCCAAATTGGCTTTAAAATTTTGATCCATTCTACTGCTTCTGTTTTTAATAATTCGCGAATCGAAGGATGATTTCTTGTTTTAGAAAATTCCTTTACTAAAATTGATTTACCTTTTTTTAAGCGTTTTTTAAATGCCTTTTCTTCTTCAGAAAGTCGAACGGTTGAACTCTGTAATAGGGTATGATATTTTTGAAATTGATCTTGAATTTTTTGGATTATTTGCTCCCCAAAAAGTTTATTTTCTTCCTCTTCTAATTGAATAATTTCAGAAATTTTTGTGCCGATTTTTTGAAAATTAAACTGTGCTAATTCAGGAAAATATCGTTCGAAATTAATCCAATTTCCTTTGAAAAGAACTTGCTCATATTCTGGAAAATTTTCACATTTTGAAAGTAACTTATAGCTTCTTTCTGAAAGCAATTCTAACTTTTTTTGTAGTCGAATTACTTCTGAAAAATAGGTTTCAATGGATTCAAAAACGAAGCTGATTGATTGCGTTTCTGAAAGTGAAAAATACGTTTTCAAGTTCGATTTTAATTGACCTAAAGAAACATGATAATCACTCAAACGTTTACGTTCAATTTCAGGAATTGTTAAATATAATTCCCAATCATTCGCCTTGATTTGCAAGATTAATAAATCAATAATAGTAAGGTCAATTTCTGGTTCATTTATTTCTATTTCGCAAAATTCATTCTTTATTAACGATAATGAATTGTTTTTGTCTAAATATTCTTTCCAATTTCGAAGTGCAATTTGGTGATCAATAAATGAACTATTTGCTAATTGGTTGATCCTTTTTCGTGCTTTTCGTTTGTTCCAAAAAGAACCATTTTCAAGATTGGAAAGTAAATATTCTGTTTCATTTTGTGATGGAAATTCTTTCCAATTTTGCTTTTCATTTTCAATTAAATCAACTTCATTTTTTAATTTCAAATAACGTTTTCGAAGGCTCTTATATTTTTTTTGTTGAGGTGAATTTGGAATCAATAATTTAAAATAATTCTTCTTTGATTCATTCTCTATCAATTGACAAATTGCCGCTTTTTTGATTACCTCATCCAATGAAAAAAGTGTGTCAAACGAATAAATGTTTTGCAATAATTCAAACATCTTTTTCCACTCAATAACGAGCTGATCAAAGGTCAAAAATTGAGCTGATTTTACAACGTGAAATGGAAGAAATTGTAAGGCTAAATTTGACTTGTTTGTATAGATTTCTTGGATGCTTTTTTGATCCACTAACCATTCAGATACAAATGGAACATCACTAAAATAATTTGCATTTGTAAAATCAATTTCCTTTGAGAGTTGATGAAATTCATCGAATGTTACACCTCCTACCAATTCCTTTTTGGAAAGTAAATCCAACTGTAATTGCAAGTAATCTTTATACTGTTCAGAAAGCAATAAATTATTCGTTCGTCTTGGAAAGATTGTATCCATCTTATACCAAGTTTGCTCAAGCGATTTTAAAAAATCAGATGCATTTGTTTCGCTTGTTGTTACAAACGTAAAATCATCTAAGCCAAATTTAGAAAGCTTTTTTTGAAGTACTTCTAAAGCAACTCGCTTCTCTGAAATGACCAAAGTAGAAAGTCCTTGATTTAGAGATTTACCCAAAATATTGGTTAAAACTTGCGATTTACCTGTTCCCGGTGGACCTTGAATAACACAGTTCTCCTGTTGAATAGTTTCCAAAACATCCAAATGATCATTATCTGAAGCGTATAATAGTTGACGATCAAACTCAAAGAAATAGTCCGATTTTACATCTTCTTTTCCTAAAAGTTGCTGAACATTTTCGTTGAGATCATCGACTAAAGATAACTCTTCTAAATCCCTTAAAATTTGAAAGCGATGGTGATGAAAATTTCCAATCGTATATTTTTCTGTGAACTGAAAATCTAAATTTAATGATTGAACCCATGTTTCAAACTGGTGAATAATATCAATTGAAAAATCAATTTCAGGAAGTTCTAATTCATAAATTTCTTTGAAAGTATTTACTAAAAACGGATTGAAAATAAAACCTGAATCCGATAATGTAAACGTTAAATCTTCCTCAATTTTTGATTTCTTAAAATCCAATGGAATTAAAAAAATGGGCGTTTCAACAAGTTTTGATTTTACCAACCAACTCATCGCTCCAACACTCAAACAAAGAGGCGAAATTCCTGTTTCTTTGAAATGATTTTCTGCTGATTTTAAGATCGTTTTTAATTCCGCTGTTGGTGTGATTTTGAATTCTTCCGACTTCTGAGTATCACATTCAAAAACGGAAGATTTGTTTGAAATATCAACCAATAAATCATTCATCGCAAATTGAGTAATTTCACGAATATGATTTTCTATATGATTTCTTACCGATTCCAATATGTTAAAATTATAAAAAAGTCTTGGTAATTGGCATTAATTTTGTATTTTAGAGCTAAGTATTTAAATACTATGTGTATGAAAAAAATTATACTTCTTATTATAGCTTTGGTTTCAATAGTTGAATTGAATGCAAAATCTCCTCTAATGTATTCGGATGATGAATATAACTCTGAGCTTTTTTCTAGCATCGATCCAACTATTTCGATTTTCCCAAATCCTACAAATTCAGATGCAACTCTAAATATTACGTTACCAAAAGCAGCTGCAGTTTCATACTCAGTTTCAAATTCATTAGGACAACAAATAGAAGCTGATAATTTAGGAACATTAAAAGACGGATCTTATTCTATAAAATTAAATTCTACTGATTATTCAAATGGTATTTACTTCATTAAAGTAAGAATTGGTGATTCAATGATTACTCAAAAATTAATTGTGAAATAATCTATATAAACTATTTTTAAAGGGGATTCTTAATGAGTCCCCTTTTTATTTCCAAGCATATTCAATTAGGTTTACATCTCTTATTATTAAACATAAACATATTACATATTTATGAAATTCGGTACTAAAGCTATACATGCTGGTGTTCACCCAGATCCTGCTACTGGTGCAATCATGACGCCCATTTATCAAACTTCAACATATGTTCAAGAGGGTATTGGAAATCATAAAGGTTATGAATATTCTAGGACATTGAATCCAACGCGTGATGCTTTAGAAAAAAATATCGCTGCAATTGAAAATGGAAAATATGGTGCTTGTTTTGGTTCTGGTTTAGCTGCAATTGATTGTATCATCAAAATGCTAAATCCAGGTGATGAAGTAATTTCAACAAACGATTTATATGGTGGCTCATACCGTTTATTTAAAACGATTTTTGAAAAATATGGAATTGTATTTCATTTTGTTGATATGAATAATGTTCAAAATGTAGAAGCGGAAGTTAATTCGAAAACAAAATTAATTTGGGTCGAAACGCCAACGAACCCAATGATGAATATAGTAGACATTGAAGAAATGGCAAAAGTTGCAAAAAAAGCAAATGCAATGTTAGCTGTAGATAATACGTTTGCAACTCCTTATTTACAAAATCCTTTAGATTTAGGTGCTGATATCGTGATGCATTCAGCAACAAAATACCTAGGCGGCCATTCAGATGTTGTTATGGGAGCTTTAGTAACGTCAAATAATGAGATTGCTAAAGAAATGTATCGCATCCAAAATTCATCAGGAGCTGTCACTGCACCAATGGATTCTTTCTTGGTATTAAGAGGTATCAAAACTTTACATATTCGTATGCAACGTCATTGCGAAAATGGAGAAAAAATTGCTCGTTTTTTGAAAACTCATCCAAAAGTAGACAATGTTTATTGGCCTGGATTTGAAACACATCCAAATCATACAGTTGCTAAAAAACAAATGAGAGGTTTTGGTGGTATGATTTCCTTTTCATTAAAAGGAAATAAATTAGAAGACGCTCATAAAGTTGTAAAAAATGTAGAATTGTTCGCTTTAGCTGAATCATTAGGAGGTGTAGAATCATTAATTGGTCATCCAGCAACGATGACGCATGCTTCTATTCCGAAGGAAGAAAGAGAAAAATTGGGAATTGTTGATTCATTGATTCGCTTGAGTGTTGGTATCGAAGATGTCGAAGATTTAATAGCTGATTTGAAGCAAGCTTTATCTTTATAAAATTAAAATCCCCATTAAGAATTTCTCAATGGGGATTTTTTATTTGTTTGTTGTTTGTTCTTAGTTTACTTTCGCAAATTGTGCATTTACTAATAATTTAACTTCGTCAGAAACCACTACATTTCCAGCTTCAGTAACTGCATGGAATTCCAAACCAAATTCTTTACGGCTGATTTTTCCAGAGATTTCAAAACCATGTTTTTCATTTCCATAAGGATCAACTGCACTTCCAGAATACTCTGCTGTCAAAGTAACTTGTTTCGTATTTCCTCTTAATGTAAAATCTCCTACTAATTCAAAATCATCACCTTTTTTAGTAAAACCAGTTGATTTGAAAGATAATTTTGGATGATTTGCAGCATCAAAGAAATCTGGACTTTTTAAATGACCATCTCTTTGTTCGTTGTTTGTGTTAATGCTATCAATTTCTGCTTCAAAAGAAAATACTGCATCAGATAAATCTGCATTGTTTGCATTGATTTCTCCATCAAATTTTGTGAAGTTTCCAGAAACAGTTGAAATCATTAAATGTTTGATTTTAAAAGTTACTTCTGAGTGCGCTGCGTCAATTTTGTATGTTGCCATTTTGTATTTTTTTAATGTTTAAAGTACAAATATACATTAAATTTATTTACCTAGGCAAATATTTTATATAAATAAATTATTATTCGATTAAAAACAAAAAAATTCCTTTCCAACTAATTGAAAAGGAATTAATTAAGGCAATAATTATTTTTTAAATAAGTTCTAAATCTATTTGTCTTTTAGCAAAATGAACTTCATAAATACGCACTCTGACTTTATCACCAAAGTTGTATTCTTTCTTCGTTTTACCTCCAACTACAGCAAATTTTTCTTGATCAAAATAGAATCGATCTCCTGGAATATCTTTCATAGCAACCAAGCCTTCACATTGATTTTCTGTCATTTTCACAAATAAACCATGTTCTGTCAATCCTGAAACTATTCCATCAAACTCCTCTCCTATTTTATCTTGAACAAATAATACTTGGAAGTATTTCGTTGAATCACGTTCCGCATCAACTGCTTTTCGTTCGTTTCTAGAAATACGCTTACAAACATCATCTAACTCTTTACCGTATCTGTGTTTTTGAGTCGTCAACTCTTCTAGTAATATTCGATGCACCATTAAATCGGCATAACGTCTAATAGGAGAAGTAAAGTGCGTATAATGTTGAAATGCCAATCCATAGTGACCAATATTTTTCGTTTCATAAGTCGCTTTTGCCATTGAACGAATCGCCATTGTTTGAATAATCGAATATTCATTCGTCAAACGTATATCATCTAATAATCGGTTTATACTTTTCGCAATTTGATCTGGATGAGTGAAGTCTAATTTATAACCAAATTTATCAATGAAAATATTGAAAACACCGATTTTCGTTTCATCTGGTTTATCGTGTACACGATAGATAAATGGAATGTGATCTCTATTCTTTTTAGGAATTCCAATAAATTCAGCTACTTTGCGATTAGCCAAAAGCATGAACTCTTCAATTAATTTGTGAGCATCTTTCGACGTTTTAATCATCACTTCAATTGGCATTCCTTCTTCATCCAATTTAAAGCGCATCTCTTCAGATTCAATACTTAATGCGCCACTTTTTATTCTTCTTCCTCTATAAATCTTCGCTAACTTATCAAGTTTTAAAATTTCGTCTTTGTAATCTCCATCTTTCCCCTCAATAATTTCTTGAGCCTCCTCGTATGAAAAACGTCTGTTTGAATGGATCACTGTTTTACCAAACCATTCGTTGTGAATTTCACCATCCTCACTGATTTCAAAAACAGCTGAAAAACTAAATTTATCTTCATGTGGACGAAGTGAACAAGCCATATTTGAAAGTTGTTCTGGCAACATTGGTACGACTCTATCTACTAAATAAACAGAATTTGAACGCTTCAATGCTTCCACATCCATAGGACTTCCTGCAGTAACGTAATGACTCACATCGGCAATATGAACGCCCACTTCAATATTCCCATTCGGTAATTCTTTGTAAGAAAGTGCGTCATCAAAATCTTTTGCATCTACAGGGTCAATTGTAAAAGTGGTAATATCTCTAAAATCTCTTCGTTTAGCAACTTCTTCAGGATCTAAATCCATACCAACCATTTCAGCTTGAGAAAGCACTTCGTCAGGAAATTTAAATTCAATCCCATTGTTACATAAAATGCTCATCATTTCAGTATCATTGGTCGATTTTTTTCCTAAACACTCTATAACTTCTCCATAAGGATTTCCAGCAGATTTAGGCCAAACTGTAATTTTTACCAAACACTTTTCGCCATCTTTTGCCCCATTCAATTTCTCTTTTGGAATAAAAATATCCGTTCCCGCTTTAGAATTATCAGGTATTAAAAAAGCAAAATTTTCATGCATTTGAATAACCCCCACAAATTGAGTTCGTTCACGTTCAACTACTGATACGATTCTACCTTCAACTCGCGTTGTTCCCTTCTTAATAATTTGAACTTTTACAATGTCTCCATTCAATGATTGATTCAAATTATCAGGAGAAATATAAATATCTTTTTCAGCTTTAGAAGTTGAAACGAAACCTGCGCCACGAGCAGACAACATCAACGAACCTTCAACCAAATTTTCTAATTCTCTCAACGTATATTCACCATGAGATAATGTTTTTAAGTATTGTTCTTTAGATAATTCTTCTAAGATTGTGTATACCAATTTTCGCAAAGCAGCTTCACGAACATCCACCATTTCACAAACTTGTTTATGCGTCAATTTTGCTCCAGGATTTTTTTCAAATAATCTTCGAATTACATGCAATAAACTTTGTTTAAGTTTATTTGGTTTTTTCCCTTTTTCTCTTCGCATATTTTTTTGTGATTGAATTGCTAAATTAGTATTAAATATATGAAATAATACGCTATATTTAAAGTTTAAAAGTATTTTTAAAGTTAAGTTGAATTTTAAAAAGTGACTTTTTAACTAAAATAATAAATTAACAGATATAAAATATATTCTATGAACGCACGTGTTGAAGCAGCATTAAATGATCAAATTCAAAAAGAAGGTTCTTCTTCTCAGTTTTACTTAGCAATGGCATCTTGGGCAGAAAATAATGGCCTAAATGGAACTTCAAAATTTTTATATACTCATTCTGACGAAGAGCGTTTTCATATGCTTAAATTAATCAAGTTTGTAAACGAAAGAGGTGGGAAAGCTTTGGTTCCTGCAATCAATCAACCACCAGTTGAGTACAAAGGTTTAGAGGATGTTTTTGAACAGTTATTGAACCATGAATTAATGGTGACTGACAGTATCAATAATTTGGTAGACATCTGTTTACAAGAGAAAGATTATTCTACACACAACTTCGTTCAATGGTATGTTTCTGAGCAATTAGAAGAAGAAGCATTAGCGAGAACGATTCTTGATAAATTAAAATTAATTGATGGAGATAAAGGTGGAATGTACATGTTTGATAGAGATTTAGAAAACATCGTAAGCCAGACAGCTACTCCACCAGTAAAAGCATAATTAAGAAATAAGCTTTCTAAAATTTATGAAGAAACTTTCCTTAATAATCGTTTGTGCATTTTTCCTTTGTTATGGATTTTCACAAACGTCCTATCGCTTTAGTAATTTTACGATAAGTGATGGTTTATCACAAAGTTCTGTTACAAATATCATTCAAGATCATTCGAATGCACTTTGGATTGGAACTCAAGATGGGTTAAATCGTTATGATGGAAAGAGTTTTGAAATTTTTAATTCCGATAATACTCCTGGAATAGAAAGTGAATACATTAAATGTTCTGCAAAAACTCCAAATGGAAATCTATGGTTTGGAACCGCAAATGGGCTGACTGAATACGATATAGAATCAGAATCATTTAAAACATATTCGATTACTCAGAATTCAGTTTTACAAATAGAAAATATATCTGTTGATGAAATTGGAGACTTATGGTTAGCTTCTTTATCAAGTGGTCTTCTTCGTTTTTCTAGTGTAGATAAAAAATTTGTTCCCTACACTTCCTATTTACCAAGTAAAAAAATTCAAACTATTTTATACCTTTCAAAAGGAAATGTATTAGTTAATACTGAAGATGCTGGAATTTATTTGTTTAATAGTCTAAAAAAAGAAGCTACTAAAATTAAAATTCCATACAAAAAAGGAACCATTGGAATCGTAACTAAATTGGTTAAACCTTCTGATGATATTGTATTATTTTGCACAACAGAAGGGATTTTTCAATATCAAATATCAACTGGAAAAACAACACCAAAATTCCAAAAATTATTTAAAGAATATGGTGCTATCAGCGTAACAGATATTCACATCACTGATGAGAAAAATTGGATTTTAACAAGTAATGAAGGCCTATTTACCATTTTAACAGATGGAACAATCCTTCATAACACTGAAGATATTTTTCAAAAACATGCTTTACTAAATAATAAATTAAGTGTTCTATTTATTGATAACTCAGGAACATATTGGATTGGTTCTGAAAGAGGAGTCAGTAGTTTCAATCCAAAAAAACAAGACTTTTTAGGTGTTGGACCAAGTGGTAATTTAAAACAAGGATTACCAAGTGCAACCATTTGGTGTTTTGGAGAAGATGAAAAAGCAGAGTTTCTATACATTGGTACAGATTCGGGTATTTCAGTTTACAATCGCAAAAAAAGAAATTATACCCATTGTTTCAGAAATGTAGAAAATCAAGTTGTTTCTGTAAGAAGTTTATATGTTTTAAAACAAGGAAATCTATTAGTTGGATGTGATGATGGATTGTTTGAATTATCCATCTACGGAGAAAAAGATTATCAATTCAAGAAAATAGAGTTTGCTAAAGGAATTCAAAGTTTAACACATAATCGTATTTATTCAATTGTTCATTGGAAAGAGGACAAATATTTTTTAGGAACAAAAGGTGGTGTGATTTTATATGATCGAAAAACTAAAAAAAGTACCATTTTTGAACACAGTGAGAAATCAAAAAGTATTAGTGTAGGATTGTGTAGATTAGTATTTAAATCAAAACAAGGGGATGTGTTTTTTGCTACAAGTACTGGTGGGCTAAATGTGTTAATAGACAAAAAAGACAATCCTCAAATCGTTCCATATAAATGGAATACCGAACTTAAAAATCTTTCAAAAGATTATATTACTTCCGTTTTTCAACTAAATGATCATGAATTTTTATTTGGAACTTTAGGTTCAGGGATCATTCACTGGAATGAAAACAGTAAAAATGGAAAGGTATATAATAAATCTAATGGCTTACCAAACAATGTAGTATATAGTGTTCTGAAAGATAAGAGTAATAATATCTGGTTAAGTACTAATAAAGGTGTAAGCAGGTTTAATTTAGAGAATAAAAGCATTACCAACTACGAGGAAATTCATGGTCTTATGAGTAATGAGTTTAACTTAGGTGCTTATTTAAGTTCTAAAACTGGATATTTATATTTCGGTTCTATCTACGGATATAACTTCTTCAATCCTTTAAATGTTGGAAAACATTCAGGGAAAATCTCAGTTATTTTTTCTCGTTTTAGATTAGACAAATCATGGTTGAAACCAAATGAAAAAGGATCACCGCTTAAAAAACCAATTACAAATACCAAACAAATTGAACTAAGCTACAAACAAAGAAGTTTTACCATTCAATTTATACCAACAGATATTAGTAATCCTGAATTAACTAATTATAAATATGTTCTTGAAGGTTCCGATGAAGGAGAGGTTTATCTTAATAATTCGAATGAAATTCATTTCCCATCTTTATCATTTGGTGAATATAGATTAAAGGTTTACGCAAGAATTGGTCAAGGTGAATGGAATTCAAATCCAAGCACTATTAATATAGTGATAGCTGCTCCATTTTGGTGGACATGGTGGTTCTGGTTAATTATTGGTCTTGTGATTTTTGGTTTAATTCGAGTGTTTATTCGTCAGAAAATTGAGTTAGAAAGAAGAAAATTAGTCAGATTAGAAATGAAAATTGCTGAACGAACTAGAGAAATTAGAGCTAAAAATGCTCAAATTGAAACTCAAAACGAAGTAATTGAAAAAGAAAAAAATAAAGTACTTGAACAATCACGATTATTACAAATTGAAAAAGATAAAACAGAACGTTTAATTCGTAAGATTATCCCAGAATCGACCGTAGAAAATTTAAAAAAACACGGAAAATTAGGAGCTAGATTGTATAAAGAAGTTTCTGTTTTATTTACTGATTTTGTTGGTTTTACAAGAAAATCAGAAGCCATGAATCCACAAGATTTAGTGAATAAATTAGACTTCTATTTCCAAAAATTTGATGAGATAATCGTTGCTAATAATCTTGAAAAAATCAAAACAATTGGTGACGCATACATGTGTGCAGGTGGTGTTCCTGTTAGAAATAAAACGAATGCTGTCGATTCATGTATTGCAGCCCTGAAAATTCAAGAATTTATAGAGAATACCAACAACGATCTAATAAAAGAAGGAAAAGCTGAAGAGGTTTGGGAACTTAGATTAGGAATTAATACCGGTGAAGTTACAGCTGGTATGATTGGAAATGAACGATTGGCATATGACATATGGGGTTCTACAGTAAATAGAGCTCAACAAATGGAAATGTTGTGCGCTCCTGGTAAAGTGACTGTCACACAAAGTACTTATAACTATATCAAACCATTTTTTGAATGTGATTTCATAGGTGAAACACTTTCTAAAAGTAAGCGTGAAAAAATAGAAATGTATGTTGTTAAAAGAATTAAACACCAATTATCTTCAGATGATAAAGGTTTAGTTCCAAACGAACGATTCTTTCAAATATTAAATTTATACTTATATAGCTCTATCAATTATAACAAGGCTGAACGACATATTACAAAAGTATTGAGTGAAGGACTTTCTGATAAATTACATTATCACAGTTTGGAACACATGAAAGATGTAGTTAGAGCCGTAGAAAGCATTGCATTGACTGAAAATGTTACTGATGAAGGATTGTTTTTATTAAAATCCGCAGCTTCCTATCATGATGCTGGATTTATTGAACAATATGACAAAAACGAACCAATTGGTGCACGATTGGCAGAAGAAATTTTACCTAAATATGGATACACTGAAAACCATATAAAACAGATAAAAGAATTAATATATGTCACTCAAATTCCGCATGCTCCAAAAAATAAATTAGAAGAAATTATTTGTGATGCTGATTTAGATTACTTAGGAAGAGATGATTTCCATGAAATAGCTGATCGCCTACGAATTGAATTAAGAGAACATGGGAAAATTGACAGTGATCGAAAATGGGATGAAATACAAGTGCAATTTTTGACAAATCATAAATACTTTACTCAAACTGCTATTAATACGAGAAGAGCAAAAAAATTACAGCATTTAGAAGAAATTAAAAAAAGATTAGAAGAGAATAATTATAAAGATTAGCAAAATATTATAAAATGTTAATCAAATTATTATTTTTAAAAAAAATATTAACTTTAAAAAAAAGAAAGAACAATTTTACAATGTTATTCTTTTGGTTTATTATTAACTTTGCACTTTAACTTACAAGAAAAATACTTTTACTATGGAAACAAAAACATTTATTGTACCTCATGATTTCTCATCTGTAGCAGATAATGCTTTAAGTCATGCCATTTCTACAGCTAAATCTGTTGACGCACAAATTTTTGTTTTACACGTTGTGCCTAAAGAAAAAAGCATCGAAGAAGCTGAAATTAAATTAAATGAAATTCTTGGAAAATTTGACACAAGTGTTAAGATTATTCCTAAAGTAAGAGTAGGAAATATTTTCGATGATATAGGGGATTTTGCTGCTGAACATCATGCTGAACTAATTTTCATGGGAACTCATGGAACTCATGGATGGCAACATCTTACAGGAAGTAATGCTTTAAAAGTAATTACTCATTCAGAAGTTCCTTTTATTATCGTTCAAGATCGTAAAATCAGAGAGAATGGATATAGAGATATTGTTGTTCCATTAGATTTAAATAAAGAAACAAAACAAAAATTAGCAATGGTTGCTAATTTAGCTACTTACTTAAAATCTAGAGTTCACGTAATTACCCCAGACGAATCTGATGAATTTTTGAAACATAAAGTAAAAGCAAATATTCAATTTGCCAATAAATTTTTCAAAGAAAGGGGAATTGAAATAACTGCAACGTTAGCTCCAAGTGGTAACTTTGATAAAGAAGTAGTTAAGCATGCTGTTGCAATAGATGCAGATTT
Source organism: Flavobacteriales bacterium (assembly GCA_947453715.1). GTDB lineage: Bacteria > Bacteroidota > Bacteroidia > Flavobacteriales_D > Crocinitomicaceae > CAIUKX01. Next base: position 17,068 of record CANGHX010000010.1, read on the forward strand.
AATTGCAATCATGAACTTAAATAAAAATAATATTTTCGGTGCAGTTGTTGCAAATAATGAGACTTATGTAATTACGAATGATGCACAAATTCCAACATTAGTTGTAAATCCAGTTGATTCTCCTTATGGAACTGGTGTAATGTACAGTTAAAATAATTTAAACGTTTGAAAAAACCGCTTAGTTTTCCTAGCGGTTTTTTTTAATATACCCCAACAATAGAAGTTATAAGGTAATAGATATGCCAATAATTGGAAAGCTAATTAAAAAGACATCTGAGATTGCATACAACAGAAACCTGAATAAAGGTATTGAATATGTCAATCAGTTAAAAACGCTTTCTTGGCTTTTAAACAGAGCTAGAAGAACAGATTTTGGTAAACATTACCACTTTAATATATCACTTAAAAGTGTAGATATTGTTAGTGAATATCAACAAACTGTTCCTATTACCAATTATGAAGAATTCTATGAAGATTGGCTAAAAAAATCAATCGAGGGAGAAAAACACCACACTTGGCCTGGTAAAATTTCTTATTATGCTCTGTCATCAGGGACAACTGGATCTCCAAGTAAACGAATTCCCGTTACAAGACAAATGATTCGTTCTTTTCAAAAAACAAGTATTAAGCAATTATCTACTCTTCATAATTTAAATTTACCAAATACCCTTTTTAGCGCAAATTTTTTAGTAGTAGGGGGATCATCAAACTTGACAGAGATTGGAACACACTATGAAGGTGATTTAAGTGGTATTCTCAAAAAACATACATCAATCGTTGCAAGTCCTTTTACAAAACCTGAAAATGATATTGCAAAAATTAAAGATTGGAGTAAAAAGCTTGAAAAACTAGTTGAAAAAGCTCCTTCATGGAATATAGGAATAATGGCTGGTGTTCCGAGTTGGTGCATCATGTTACTAGAAAGAATTATCGAAAAATATGAATTAAATTCAATTCATGATATTTGGCCAAATTTTGAAGTATACGTTCATGGTGGTGTTTTCATGCAACCATACATTCCAAGACTAGAAAAAGTAATTGGTAAAAAGGTTCACTTATTAGATACATATTTGGCAAGTGAAGGATATTTTGCCTACCAAACTTCTCCCGACAGAGAAGGAATGAAACTGTTATTAAATAATGGTATTTTCTATGAATTTGTGCCTTTTAACAGTGACTTTTTTGATGAATTCGGTAATGTAAAAGATAAACATAATGCATTCTCTTTATCACAAGTTCAAGAAGGTATAGATTATGCACTTGTAATTTCAACAAATGCTGGACTTTGGAGATACATGATCGGTGATTTAGTTCGATTTGTAAATGTCGATCAAAGAGAAATTAAAATCACAGGACGTATTAAACAATTTTTAAGTTTAAGCGGCGAACACTTATCTTTAGATAATATCAATTCTGCAATTCAACATGTTTCTGAAAAAATGAACGTTGAAATACCAGAATTTTGTATTTATGCAGACCTAGAAAACCAACGTCATAGTTGGTATATTGGTTCTAATTCTTCTTTTGATTCTAAACTATTTATCGAAAATTTAGACAAACAATTAGGTGAAATTAACGATGATTATAAATCTTGTAGAAAATACAATTTAAATAATCCAACTATTGAGGTGATTGATCCAAATCAATTTTATTTATTCATGGAAAAAATTGGGAAAGCAGGATCTCAAAATAAATTTCCTCGTGTTTTAAATACAGATCAATCCCTAAATTGGATTTCATTTCTTTCAGGAAAATTATAAAATTATTTTACTTCATAAATAAATACTCCTTCCGTTTCATTGTATGAATCTTCTTTTTGTTCACCGGAAATAAACTTTCGAATGCAATGTAATTTAGTTGATTTGATAATTGATTCTCTTGATAATCTTTGCTCTTGAGGTCCAAATTGACTATCTCGAACAATTAAATCTCCAGCTTTCATTTTTGTTGTAATATCGTTTTCTAAATCATCGCAATAATAAAAAACACAAGCTTGATTTTTTTTAAATGGATTATTTCCAAATTCAAAGCAAAACAATGGATGGTGGTAAAATAACATTTGACCAGGTTTAATAGTCCTTTTTAATGTATTTGCTGCATTTATAACTTGTAACTCTAACGCATTAGCTTTTATAGGGAAATGCTTCGTTAAAACTGAATTAAGTGCAATCAATAAACTAATACTACAAATAAGATAACTTGAAAATTTGTATTGTCCAAATCGACTCTTTTCTAAGAAAATCAAATTCAATAAAACAAATGCTGGCATTGCTTGTGTAGTGATTCTAGTTAAGCCTAAAGATGCATTTTGACCAGTTGCCCAGAAATATGAATGCAAAACTACAATGCCTACAAAAGTTCCATAGATATAAAATAAATTAGTAAACTCAATCGTTTTCCAACTTCTTTTGAGAATCTGTAAAATCAGGTAAATAAACGCACTTATAAAAACAAATAAACCTGGATTTCCCAAATAATTCTTGTAGCTCAACAGATAATGATTCCAATTTCCATGCTGATATATTCCATTATTCATTACATAAGGACTTTTTGTGAAATACCACCAAAAATCTTTTAATGCAAAAAAACCTACAACCGAATAAAGAACAAATCCAACTAACAAAAAAGGGATGTGTTTATATTGCTTAAAATAAAGAAGGATAAAGAAAATTAATACGATAGGCAATTGTCCTTCACTCCTTAAAAAAGGCAAAAACGATGTTATTATTGCTAACCAAAACCATTTTTTTGTGACCAATAACCAAAAGGTTAATAGAAAGAATAAATTGAATAAAGGTTCTGTTAATCCACCTAAAATGGTGATGCTATAATCTTGAATATTAATTAGTAGAACTGGAAAAAGGATTTTGAGCCAAATACTCATTTCAAATTTTGAAGCAATTTTCCATGCAATCAAGATGGTTGCTGTAAATACAAGAATATTAAACATTACTATTCCGCCAAAACCAAACTGAGAAAAAGGCGAGGACAATAAAATAAAAAGAGGTTTACCCCAATGATGTAAAAGTAAAATTGGATTTTCCCAAGATGCATTTGAAATGAAATAATGCATAATTCCATCACCGGAATCTGCCGGAACTTCACTTTTAATAAATTGAAAACTGTACCAAGAAATACAAAAAAAAAGGGTTAATACTTTTAATAAAGTATCAACCCAAATCTTATGATTGATTGTTTTCAAAAATTATAAAACCATTTCTGGTACAAATTCAGGAACAACTAAATCTCCTTCTGTTTTTGAGATAATTTCTTCTACTGAAACGCCCGGTGCTCTTTCTAATAAATGAAATTTACCTTGTTTTATTTCCAAAACAGCTAACTCTGTTACGACCTTTTTTACACATCCAACACCTGTTAATGGTAAAGTGCATTTTTTCAAAATCTTAGATTCACCCGCTTTGTTTGAATGCATCATTGCAACAATGATATTATCAGCTGAAGCTACTAAATCCATGGCGCCGCCCATTCCTTTTACCATTTTTCCTGGAATTTTCCAGTTAGCAATGTCTCCATCTTGTGAAACTTCCATTGCCCCTAAAACAGTTAATTGAACATGTTGACCGCGAATCATTGCAAAAGAAGTTGCTGAATCAAAAAATGAAGCTCCTTTTCTTGCTGTAATTGTTTGCTTTCCTGCATTGATTAAATCGGCATCTTCCTCTCCTTCGAATGGAAATGCTCCCATACCAAGAATACCATTTTCAGATTGAAATTCAACTTCTATACCTTCTGGTATGTAATTAGCGACTAAAGTTGGAATACCTATTCCTAAGTTCACATACCAACCATCTTGTAATTCTTGTGCAATTCGTTTTGCAATTCCAACCTTATCAAGAGCCATAATCGTTCAATTAAATTTAGTTCATTTTTTAACTACTCAAAAGTAAAGCATATTTTACAAAAAGCTATCTTTTTGAGCTATCTTTTTACTTATTATTGACTTTTGGATTCTTAATTTCATAAAATTTACAATTCGCATTCGTCAATTTAACGCTTTCAACTTTTCGATCCCATAAATACACTTTCAGTAATACATCTTCTTTCGTTATTTTTTCAAAAATAAAATGATGTAAAAAAGTATCATTGATCAATTGTCCTTGAAATGCAGTCTCAAAGGAATAATAGGAATTATTAGTAACTTGATTTTCTTTGTTAAACGTTTGTAGAACCAATTGAATTTTGTTTTTAGGCTGGTATGTTTCTAATTTCCCTGCAACACTAATCTGTAATGCTTTTCCAAAAAAACGGTTCAAGGAATCTTCTTCTAATATAGTAATGAACTCTTGTGCTAAATTCCTATATGAAACTGGTGAAGATGTATAAAGTAATTCTTTTTTCAACGGAACTTTTCGTTTAAAAGCAATATAAGTGTTCGCTTGATCATAAACGAGTGTATCGTAATAATCCAAAATATTCTTATTTGTGAATTTATCTGTATTTGTGATAATATAATCTGTCAAAATTGCATCTGGATTTGAAATATTATAAGCACTTGCCTTTACTTTTTGAAATGATTCTCTAAAAGGCCAATTCCAAGCCATTGTTTGATAAATCATCAAACTTTCAGAAGGTTTAATACGTGATTTTACTTTATTGTAAACCAAATCTGTCATTCGTTGTTCTGGTGAAAATGCAGATGAATGAATGTTCATGTGAAACACAAATATAACTGGGAAAATTAAAAATAAGTATTGAGTTTTCTGAGTTAATTTAAATTGATCAATAAAATAAAATAGCATTAATAAAAATGGTATGACTAAATAAAATGCCGTACGATCCTCAGGGTAATTTACTTTTAAAAAGTTCGCTAAAAATAAAATAGCAACAATGTTACCAAAAAATAGTACTGAATAAATTAGAAATTGATTCGTGAAATAATCTTTTAATTTTGAATTAAAAATGAGTTTGACCAAAAAGTAAATGAACAAGATAAATAACCCCAAATAAATATACATCAAAGAATCATCTTTCAAGAAAATAATATATTCATTCAATGTTTTTCCTGTAACATCCCATATTCCTTCCAATGAACCATAATACAACGCCCCGTGTTCCTTTAACTCAAAACTAAATTTGATAAAAGGAAAAAGCAGTAACAAAAATGCCAGATGAATAACTAATCGGATAAAATGTTGTCGCTTTTCTAATGAATTAAAATGAATCAATTGATCTAAACATACGATTCCAAAAATTATTAAACTAGTTACTATAAAAGTCAAATTAGCTGAAATAGCCAGAATTAATAGCAAATAGGTTAATACGATTGAACTTAATTGATAATTTTTTAAATAATTTCTCAAATACACTAAAGCGCAGATAATAAATCCTAGAGACAATCCGTATCCTCGACAAAGAGCGAAATATTCAATAATTATCGTTAAAGAACAAAATGTAATTAATGCGATTAATCTTAAATTTTTCGTCTTTAACTCTTTCAATAATTCTCTTAATCCAAAAAAATAAAGGACGAAAGCGAATAGGTTTGGAAGTCGATAAAGACTAATATTATCCTTGAAAATTGGATATAATTTATTGCCAATAAAAGAGTTCAATAAATGATTATTTGCATCCCAAACAATCGATTCTCCTTTAAAATCTCCTTGATAAATATAAAACATATAGGTTGCTATCTCATCATGAAGAGTTTCATTATAAAAAACACGAATGAGTAGATAAGAAAAAACAAAAAGGAATAGCGAGATCGTTATTCCTTTTTCAAATTTTGATTGTTGAATCACACTTATTTTTTTGATTGAACTGTTCTTTGTTCTATTCGTTTTTCAAATTTTTCTCCTTTAAAAATACGCTGAACATAAATTCCAGGAGTATGAATATCATTAGGATTTAATTCACCTGCTTCAACCAATTCTTCCACTTCTGCAACTGTAATTTTTCCAGCTGTTGCCATCATTGGATTAAAGTTTCTAGCTGTTGCTTTGTAAATAAGATTTCCTTCCGTATCACCTTTCCAAGCTTTCACTATTGCAAAATCAGCAGTTAAGGCTGTTTCTAAAATATGTGGTTTCCCGTTGTAAACTCTTACTTCCTTTCCTTCTGCCACTTCAGTTCCATAACCAGCTGGCGTGAAGAAAGCTGGTATTCCAGCACCTCCAGCACGACATCTTTCTGCTAAAGAACCTTGTGGGATTAAATCTACTTCTAATTCTCCAGAAAGCATTTGTCTCTCAAACTCATCGTTCTCACCTACGTAAGAACTAATCATTTTTTTAACCTGTTTATTTTGAAGTAATAATCCCAAGCCAAAGTCATCTACTCCTGCATTGTTTGAAATACACGTTAAATTTTTCTTACCCATTTTTACTAACTGAGCAATCGAATTTTCTGGAATTCCGCATAAACCAAAACCTCCTACCATTAGAGTCATGTTGTCTTCGATTCCTTTTAAAGCTTCTTCAACGTTATTTACTACTTTATTCATCGTATTATTTTTAATCAATTTTAGGAATTATATTCCAAATGTATCTGTTAATGAATCTTGTTGAACATCATCTGCAGCCGGTGGTAATATTTGCCCGCTGCATGAAAATTCACTTTCATCAATACCTTCTGGTTTCTCGAATGCTGTTGTAGAAATGCCAATTTTAGGATCTTTATAAACTTTCTGCATATAATAACCATAAATTGGTAAAGCCATTCTTGCACCTTGACCCCAATTCATAGATCTAAAACGAACTGAACGGTCTTCTGCTCCAACCCAAACACCAGTTGCTAATTCAGGAGTTAAACCTATAAACCAACCATCAGAGTTATTTTGTGTTGTACCTGTTTTACCAGCTGTAGGTGCTGTAACATTCCCCCAAGATTGTCCACCTCGCAAACTTCCAGCAGTTCCAAAACGAACTACGCCTTCCATCATTCTTAAAGTTTCATATGCAACTGTTTCATTCAGGACTTCTTTAGAATAAGGTTTTGCATTGTAAATAACATTCCCATTTCTATCTTCAATTCTCAAAATAGTTGTCGGACGATTATAAATTCCATGATTTACAAATGTTGCTTGAGCTGCTACCATTTCATACAAAGATAAATCCATTGAACCTAAACACATCGCAGGAACAACATCATTTGGATGTAACTTAATATCCATATTCTCTAACAATTTCGCAATTGTTCTTGGACCTGCTACACCACCCATTTTTTGCATTACACCAACAGTAATATTATTTTTAGATTGTGCTAATCCATTTGCAACTGAGCACATTCCTCCCGACATTCCGCTGGCATTTTTTGGGCACCAACGATCATCAATTACTCCATCAGCATTTCTTAAATCAACACAATGAGCAATATCTGGAATCATGGTACAAGGTTTCACAACTCCCATTGCTAAAGCAGATGCATAAACGAAAGGTTTTATTGTTGATCCTACTTGTCTTCTTCCTTGGCGCACGTGATCGTAAGCAAAGTGATCAATATTTACACCCCCAACCCAAGCTTTAACAAAACCTGTTTGTGGTTCAATAGAAACCAAACCTGCATGTAAAAAAGATTTATAATAACGTATTGAATCATCCGGTGTTAAAGTAGTATCTTTTTCACCTTTATAAGTAAATACTCTCATTGTGACAGGCGTATTAAACGCTTTTCTTACTTCTTCATTTGAAGCACCTCTAGCCTCCATTTGCAGATAACGTGGAGAATTTAAACGAGCTGAACGCATTATACCATCTACTTCTTCATTCGTCGCATCGTTCGAAAATGGAAAATGTTTCAAATGCCTGTTGTTATCATCAAAAGCTGGTTGAAGATTTTCTTTTAAATGACGTTCCATAGCATCTTCAGCATGTTCTTGCATGTCAATGTTGATCGTTGTATAAATTTTTAAACCATCGCCATAAATATCCCAAGGTGCACCATCTTCTCTTTTATATTTTAATGTTCCATCTGGTTTTTTCTCCATTAAAATATTAGTCAACTCTTTGCGTAGTCCTTCTCTAAAATATGGAGCCATACCACGTTTGTGATCAACTTCTTGGAAATTACATTTCAAAGGTTTTTTGCAAAGTCTTTCGTACTCTTCCTGCGTTAATTCAACTCGTAAAGCTTTGTTTTTTGATTTACTATTTTTTAACCATTGAAATAATACTTGATTTCTTCTGTTTACAGCTCTTAAACTATCTTCACCTCTTTTCTCTGCTATTTCAGCTGTAGTTACTTTACTTTCTGCAACTTCATTTTCCTCTGCTAAATATGCTCTATAATTTTTAATCTGAAATGAATGAGGATTATAAAGTGTAGGATTTTTACACATCCCAATTAACATTGCAGCCTCATCTTTTGTTAAGTCTTTTGGCTTTTTATTAAAGTACACTTTTGCAGCATTTTCAATTCCAACGGCATTGTACAAGAAATCAAATTGATTTAAATACATGGTAATGATTTCCTCTTTCGTATATCTTTTTTCTAAACGAGTAGCAATGATGTTTTCTCTTGCTTTTTCTCCAACTCGACTAAATATTCTACCAATTTTCGTAGAAGAATTACCCGTGTAAGCTACACCATTTGCACGTGCAATATTTTCTTTATCACGTTGTTGAAGTGTAAATAGTAATTTTGCTAACTGCTGAGAAATAGTCGAAGCTCCTCCTGCTCCACCAACACTTACAACTGCACGACCAATTGCTTTGAAATCTACCCCAGAGTGATCCACAAAACGCTCATCTTCTGTTGAAATTAACGCATCTGTTACATATGGTGAAATGGCTTTATAAGGAACACTCGTTCTATTGATTTTCCAATATCTTCCCAATTCTGATTCGCCATCATCTGCGTAAACTACTGAAGCAAGCAATTCTGGTGGATTTGCTAACATTGCTACAGGTGGAAGATCATCCTCCGATTGAAATAATAACAAGCATGAAACCAATAACAATGGAAACGTAGCTATAAACCAAAACAAATAAGTTGCTTTCTTTTTCTGTTTATCATTGAAAACAAATTGTTTAGAGTTATTTTTGTTGCTCATTTTTTATAAATCTAATTTTATGTAAAAATAAAGAAATCTTTGATTCAATCGCCAATTCTTTTTAACTGATTTTATTGTAAAACATGGCTTCGCTGACTGTCTAATTTTAATAAAATAAACATCAACATTGAAAACGACATCATTGAAGAACCACCATAGCTGAAAAATGGAAGCGGAATACCAATAACTGGAGCAAATCCAATGTTCATTCCTATATTAACAGCAAGATGGTAAAATAAAATCATTACTACTGAATATGCATAAACTCGATTAAATCTTGATCGTTGTCGTTCGGCTATCATGATGATCCTAAGAAACATAAACATGTATAAAACGATTAAAATAAAAGTCCCTATGAATCCCCATTCTTCAGCAAAAGGACAAAATATAAAATCGGTCTCACTTTCTGGAACGTGATTACTTTCAATTGTTGCAACCGAAGCATTTGTGTAACCTTTACCTAATAATCCACCTGATCCAACAGCTGCCATTGCACGATTTCTATTGTAATCTTCCCCATTTGGATCTTCACGTAATCCTAAAAATAATTCAATACGATCTTTTTGATGCTTTTTTAAACCTTGGAATAAATAATTTACGCTTGAAGCTATTGATGCAGAAAGCACAAATGCAATAATAATAACGGTTGTAATTCTTCTTCTTTCTCGCTTAGTTGAAATAAATCTTAGAAAAATAAAAGCAATTAAACAGAAAACTACTAACGAAAGAATTACTCCAAAAAATCCAGGAATTGAAACCCCTGGTAAAAAACTAAATGTAATTGTATTATTACTTAATAACAGTGTTACAATACACAAAAAAACGATCGCAAACATGATGGGTATAAAGTGGGTTCCTACCCATGTTTGTTTGAATTTAATTCCGGGAATCATATTCACTAACTTCAAAACCAAAGGATCATAAGTCAAACCTTCTCTATACATTACAAATAAAAAAGAGGTAAAAACAACAAATGTTCCAGCATCTGGTTGCAATAAAATCAAAATCATCGGAACAACCATGATAGCATTGGCTACCAAAACAGAATTTAAATTTTGCTGTTTGATATTTAATGAACTGATGTATCTTGCTAATAATAAAGCTGTTCCTGTTTTAGCAAACTCAGCTGGTTGAATACCAAAGCCACCCAATTGTAACCATGCCCTAGCTCCATTGATTGGAGGCATAAATAACACGATTATCAATAGTACTAATGTTGATAGATAAATTGGAACTGCAAATTTTCTGTAAATTGTGGAATCAATCAAAAACACCATTAATCCTAAAAAAAGTGAAACTCCCAACCAAACTACCTGCTTTCCATATTTTTGAGAATAGTCAAATAAGTTTGGATGATCTGGATCTAGAGCAGTAGAATAAACAGTCGCCATTCCCATTATCAAAAATAGAAAATACGTAATTAATAATGGCCAATCTAAATGGCTTGTTAATTTTTCCCCCTGTCTCATTCACTAATTTTTAAAAGACGCTTCTAGAATTCGTTTCTCTTTTTCTTTGTCTTTAACTTTTCGAGTTAAATATTTTTCAATCATTAAACTAGCAGTTGGTGCAGCCCATGTTCCTCCAAATCCTGCATTTTCAATAAAAACTACAATCGCTATTTTTGGCTTGTCCATCGGAGCAAAACAAGTAAAAACAGCGTGATCCTCGCCTTGTGGATTTTGAACTGTTCCAGTTTTACCACAAACAATTATTTTTTCTTCATTGTTAATTTTAGCTCTACCTCCAGTTCCACCTGAAACATAGACTACTCGTCTCATTCCTTCAATGATAGGTTCATAATGTTTTGAATCAATCATTGATTTATGTTTTACCTTAAATTGAGGAAGTGAACCTTTATTTCCAATTGATTTTACAAAATGTGGTGTATAATACCAACCTTTATTTGCTATAATACATGCAATATTAGCCATTTGAAGCGGTGTTAATTTTACCTCTCCTTGACCAATTGAAATAGATCGAATAGTAGAAAAAGCCCATCTCAAATGACCATACCATTTATCATAATAAGCAGAATTTGGAATCAAACCTGGACGTAAACCTGTTGCATCTGCATCAAATTTTTGACCTAACCCAAAACTCATCATGTACTGATGCCATTTATTCAAACCAATTTCAGCATCTGCAAAAACACTTTTCTTTTTACCTTGCTGTAAAATGCGTCTTGTAACTGCATAATAATATGGATTACACGAAAATTTAATTGCATCCATTAAATTCCCTGCACTTGGATGATTATGACATCCCACCAAACCTTTATTACAAGGAAAACCTGATTCAGGTGTTATTACTCCCTCTTGAAGTCCAATTAATGATTGTAGTAATTTGAATATTGATCCAGGAGGATATTCTGCTGCTAAAGGCCTAGGAAATAATGGCATGTCTTTATCCAGTATTAATTTTGGATAATTTTTAGCAATGTTTCTATTCCCTACCATTAAATTTGGATCATAAGTTGGAGATGATACTAAGGCTAAAATTTCACCTGTTGAAGGTTCAATAGCAACGATACAACCCCTTTTTCCATTCATCAATCTCTCACCATATTCTTGCAGTAAAATATCAATTCCTAACCTAAAATTTGGCCCTTGCTTAGCAATTGTGTCGTAAATTCCATCCATGTACGGTTTCAACTCATTGTTTCTAGCTGAAGTTACAATGTATCGAATTCCTTTTTGACCTCTTAATTCCTTTTCATAAAAACGTTCAATACCTGCACGCCCAATATTATCGCCTCTCCTATAAAAATGATCTTCTTTTATTTCCTCTTCATTGACTTCTGATAGGTAACCAAAAATATTTGCGCCATTTGGATAAGTATAACTTCTCATACTTGTAATTTCCTCATAAAATCCAGGAAATTTATCTAAATGCGGTGCAATGGTTGCTATTTCTTCCAAGGTCATTTCCTTGATAAATGCATAAGGTCGGTCACTTTGATAATTTGGTTTTTTCCTATAATTATCGTTTTTATCTCGATATGTTCCTTGTTCTTTAACGATAGCTTTAAAACGAATAGCAACTGAATCTCTAGACCAACCTAATACTTTTGCGAATGCAGCTGTATCTAAATGTTTAATCTCATCTTCGATAAACATTAAGTTATAATATGTTCGATTAGATACAACTTTCACCCCTTTTCTATCAAAAATAGCTCCTCTTGGCGGTACAATTTGTTTCCTTTTTTCAGCAATTTCTTGTGCTCTTAATGTCCAAGAATCATCTATGACCTGCATGAAAAATAATCGGACAATATAGATTAATCCAACTGTAATGATAAAAACAATGATTACATACTTTCTTGCGTCGAAATTCATCTTTCTTTTGGCTTACTAACGAATACTACTTGTAAAAGTATACAAAGAAGATAGGATATTGGTAAACTTAAGATAGTTTTTTGGAAAATAAATAATATTTCATTCCACTTAAACATTTCGAACATGAAGAACCAGAAATGATGAATAAGTAGAAGTATACCGAAAACATAAATAAACCATCTCTGACCCATTTCAGATATAGATCCTTCTTTATTTGAATCATATCCATCACGTGGAGCGAAAATCTTGAAAATAAATGGTCTCATATAAGCAAGAACTAAAAGGGATGAAGTATGAAGTCCATATGTATTAGATAATGCATCTATGCTTAGTCCCATAATACAAGCGATGACCAACAATAACATCGCATTGATTTCAAAAGGAAGTAACACAATAAACAAAGGATAAATCATCGGATGAATACCAAGACCTACTTCCAACTGATTGAAAATCAATGATTGCGCTAACACAAAAAATAAAAATCTAAATAATTGTACTAAGATTAATCTCATTCTTCTTTATCTTCTGGTATTGTTTCCTCTAATTTACTTTGCTCTTCTTGAAATAAATTCTTTACGATGTAAACATTTTGAATTTTTCTGTAATCTTCTGAATAAACTAAAGATACATCCCAAAGTGGTTTTCCTTCAACTGTTCCCAATTTTAAGATTCTTCCTACCATTATTCCTCTTGGGAAAATACCAGAACCACCTCTTGTTACAACTTTAGACCATTTTTTTATTTTAATATCGTTAGAAATACCATCTATTGAACCAATACGGGCACTTCTTCCGTTCCATTTTAATAATCCAAATGCTCCTGAATTTTCAATCATTACATCTAAATTAATATCAGCAGTAAGGACCGATTTGACAACTGCATAATTGGCACTTGTGTTGTGTATGACCCCTACAATTCCTTTATCTGAAAATACACCATCTCCTCTTTTTACACCTTTTGCACTTCCAATATTTAATGTAAAGTAATTGTTTCGTTTATCAAATGTAGAGTTGATGACTACTGCTGGAATGTAATCGTATTGTTGTTTGAATAATGTATCGTTTATTTTTACGATTCCATTGCTCAATCGAATAAATGTATTTGGATTCTTTTTTCTTAAACGAATATTCTCTTTTTGTAATTTTTCGTTATTAGAACTTAAGTTCCAATGCTTTGTAAACTCATATTCAACACTTAAAAATGAACCTGCAACTGCAGATGCTGTGGTAAGATATTGAGAACGAGGAAAATTTAATGAAGAAAAATAATTTGACAAGGCAAAAACTTGCAACAGAACGAACAATAAGAATACTCGAAAACGTCGAAAAAAAGCCCTTAAATTATGCATTATATAAACGAAAAAAGTCCCGAGAATTTCCCGGGACTACAAATATAATTGAAATATATTAATCTTTAATCAAGAATTGGTAACGTTCTACATTTTTCAATGCGATACTTGTTCCTCTTGCTACCGCTCTAAGTGGATCTTCAGCAATATGAACAGGTAACTTTGTTTTTGCAGAGATACGTTTATCTAAACCTCTCAACATTGAACCACCACCTGCTAAGTAAATACCTGTCTTGTAAATATCCGCAGATAATTCTGGTGGAGTCATCTCCAATGCACTTAAAATCGCCTCTTCAATTTTACAAATTGTTTTATCTAAAGCATGAGCAATCTCCGTATAACTAACAACAATCTCTTTTGGAATACCTGTCATTAAATCTCGTCCACGAACAGCAAAATCTTCTGGTGGAGTATCTAATTCTGGTAATGCAGCACCTACTTGAATTTTGATTTGCTCTGCAGTACGTTCACCAACTAAAATATTGTGTTGGCGACGCATGTACTCTTCAATATCATTTGTAAAATCATCACCCGCAATACGAATTGATTTATCACAAACAATACCTCCTAAAGCGATGACAGCAATTTCTGATGTACCACCACCTATATCAATAATCATGTTACCCATTGGTTCTTCCACATCAATACCGATACCGATTGCAGCAGCCATTGGCTCATGAATTAAATATACTTCTTTTGCTCCTGCATGTTCAGCAGAATCACGTACAGCACGTTTCTCTACCTCAGTAATACCTGAAGGAATACAAATTACCATTCGAAGAGCAGGATTAAACAAACTTCTACCTGGATTAATCATTTTGATCATTCCACGAATCATTTGTTCTGCACTTTGGAAATCCGCAATTACACCATCTTTTAACGGACGAACCGTTTCAATCAGTTTGTGCGTTTTACCGTGCATTTGTTGTGCTTTCTTCCCAATGGCAACAATTTTACCACTTTGAATGTCTCTTGCAACAATAGACGGCTCATCTACCACTACTTTATCATTCATGATAATTAGTGTATTCGCTGTCCCTAAGTCGATCGCAATTTCTTGCGTTAAAAAGCTAAATAATCCCATTTTCTCTTGGTGCTTTTTTTAGAAGCTTGAATTGTTACATAGTTTCTTCGTAAAAACTGAAATTTTGTTACACTTTTTGTGAAAAAAATTTCAATTAATGTTTGAAGTGTCTATTTCCTGTGAACACCATTGCAATATTATGCTCGTTACAGTAATCAATTGAAAGATCATCTTTAATAGATCCTCCTGGTTGAATAACTGCTTTAATCCCTTCATTTCCTGCGATTTCAACACAGTCTGGGAAAGGGAAAAATGCATCAGATGACATAACTGAACCATTCAAATCAAAACCAAATGATTTTGCTTTATGAATTGCTTGTGTTAATGCATCAACACGTGAAGTTTGACCCGTACCACATGCTAATAATTGATTTCCTTTCGCTAAAACTATTGTGTTTGATTTCACGTGTTTCACAATTTTATTCGCAAACAATAAATCTTTCACTTCTTGTTCAGAAGGCGTTAATTTTGTTCTTGTTTCTAATTGTGCAGCAGTTTCAGTAACTAAATCTTTATCTTGTTCCAATACACCATTCAAAATAGTTCTGAATTGACGTTTTGGTAAAGTAATATCTTTTTGTGCTAAGATGATACGATTCTTTTTGCTTTTCAATAATTCTAAAGCTTCTGCATTGTAAGAAGGTGCTATAACTACTTCACAAAATAATTCATTGATTTCAACAGCAGTCTCCAAATCAATTTCTTTGTTTGCTATTAAAATTCCTCCAAACGCACTCACTGGATCACCTGCCAATGTATCAATGTAAGCTTGTTTTAAAGTCGAACGAATTGCTAAACCACATGGATTATTGTGTTTTAAAATAGCAAACGTTGGATCTTCATTTTTAAATTCATTCATTAAATTTACAGCAGCATCAACATCTAACAAGTTATTGTAAGACAATTCTTTACCATGTAATTTATCAAATATAGCATCTAAATCTCCATGGAAAATTCCTTTTTGATGAGGGTTTTCTCCGTAACGTAAAACTTGTGCTTGTTGAATACTTTGTTTAAACGCTTCTGTTTCTCCTTGATTAAAATAATTAAAGATGTGCGTGTCATAATGAGAAGATACGTTAAATGCATCTCTTGCAAAAGTATATCGCTCTTCTAATGTAGTTGAACCTGCACCGTTAGTTAGAATTTCTTCGAATCTTGCATATTGGGCTTGACTTGGAATAATCACAACATCTTTATGATTTTTTGCTGCTGCACGAATTAAAGAAATACCACCGATATCAATTTTTTCAATAATTGCGTCATGCGCTGCACCTGAAGCTACAGTTGCTTCAAAAGGATATAAATCTACGATTACTAAATCCAAATTTGGAATTTCGTACTCTGCAATTTGTGCTTGATCTTCTTGTAAATCTCTTCTGTTTAAGATACCACCAAAAATTTTTGGGTGTAATGTTTTGACACGTCCTCCTAAAATTGAAGGATAAGAAGTTAAATCTTCCACTCTTTCAACTGGAATACCTAATTCTTCTATAAATGATTGTGTACCACCTGTTGAATAGATAGTAACATTGTAGGCATGTAATTTACGAACAATCGGCTCTAAACCCGTTTTGTCATATACTGAAATTAATGCAGATGTAATTTTTTTTGATGTACTCATCTTTAAACTTAAAAAGGAAGTGCAAAATTAGTCTAAATTTCTCAGAAAATGAGAATTTCAAGCAAAAAAAAAGGTTAGTGAAAAACCAACCTTTAATTATCTAATTGAACAAATTCTTTTAAGTTTTTCTTATCTACTCTATTATGATTTTTTTAACTTCAACATTTCCATTAGAATCAACTATTTTACAATAATAAATTCCCGTATTTAGCTCACTAGAGTCTACATTATAGTTTCTATCTGAAAACGCTTTTTCTAATAACATTTTACCGTCATTACCGTATAGTACAATTCTCTCACTTTGGTTCTCAGTCTGAATTATAAATTCACCATTTGTAGGATTTGGGAAAATTTGAAATGCTTCATTTTCTTCTT
>CANGHX010000011.1 GCA_947453715.1 Flavobacteriales bacterium
ACGGCTAAAGCAGTTCTTATGCCTTGTAAAAATGGAGGTGTTCCACCGTCTTCTCTTGATTCGATGTCGTCGTAATATGCATGATTCCCCCAAGGATCAGTAAATAAAACAGTTCCTCCACCAGGTTGATCAGGAACTTTCATTTTGTATAATGAAGAATTAAAAACCATAACACCAGAAGTTCCTGGTCCACCTAAAAATTTATGTGGAGAAAGAAAAATTGCATCTAAACGTTGATTGATGTTTTCTGGATGCATATCAATTTTAACATAAGGTCCTGAACATGCGAAGTCAACGAAGCATAGACCATCATTTAAGTGCATGATTTCAGCAACTTCATGATAAGGAGTTTTGATTCCCGTTACATTTGAACAACCTGTAATCGAAGCAATTTTGATTTTTCTTGTAGTATGTTTTTTAAGTTTTTCTTTAAGATCATTTAGACAAAGTTCACCTTTTTCATTTTGTTGAATTATCTCAACGATCGCACATGTTTCTAACCAAGATGTTTGATTTGAGTGGTGCTCCATGTGAGAAACAAAAACAACGGGTAATTTATCTTCGTCAAATTGGATATCATGTTTTAAAAATTCATTAAAATTCTCAGGATATTTGAATCCTAAAATTCGTTGTAATTTATTAACTACACCTGTCATTCCTGAACCAGCGAATACTAATACATCGTTTTTGTCAGCGTTGACATGTTTTTTAATGATTTTTTTTGATTCGTGGTATGCTTGAGTCATAGCAGTGCCTGTAACAGTTGTTTCAGTATGTGTATTTGCGACCCAAGGTAAAATGTTATTTGAAATAGTATCTTCTAATGGTTGATACATTCTTCCACTTGCTGTCCAGTCAGCATAAGTAATTTTTTTTTCTCCAAATGGACTGTTAAAAGTCTGGTTTTCACCAATTATATTTTGTTTGAATTTTTTGAAGTATTCCTCTAACATTATAGTTCTATTTTACATTGCTAAGATATTTGAAAAATAGCATTTGTGAGCTTAAATATTTCACTATTATTGAAAAGGTAATCTAAAATAATTTTGTTGTGTTTTTTATAAATTAATAAAATCCATAGGACATTTTAATGAAAATATTTTTATTAAAATCTTTTCCTGTTGATAATTAAGTGGTTAGTCTTTTTGTTGTTTTTGTTGTTTTTAAAAAGTTTTGAATTTTGTATATTTACATTTTTATAAACATTGAACTTACTTGAGTAAATGAGTACAACTATAATTAAATCGGAAAAACAATCAGAAAAAGTTTCTAAAGAAATGATCTTTAAAGCTTTTGAATTAATGTGTACAGCTAAAACAATGGCTGAAAAATATGAAGCACATAAAGAAATTTCTGCAAAGTATGTTCATGCTACTTCAAGAGGTCATGAAGCGATTCAATTAGCAGTTGGTTTACAATTAAAACCTCAAGATTGGGTTTCACCGTATTATAGAGATGACAGTATTTTATTAGGTATCGGAATGAAACCTTATGAATTAATGTTACAAGTTTTTGCTAAAAAAGATGATCCATTTTCTGGAGGAAGAACTTATTACTCTCATCCATCATTAGATCGTGATGATATGCCAAAAATTCCCCACCAATCTTCAGCAACTGGAATGCAAGCTATTCCAACAACTGGAATTGCCATGGGGATTCAGTACAAAGAAAAGACAGGTTTAGCCGTTGATTATAATGGTGAGAATCCAGTTGTTGTTTGCTCATTAGGTGATGCATCTTGTACTGAAGGTGAAGTTTCAGAAGCATTACAAATGGCAGCCTTAAAACAATTTCCAATTGTTTATTTAGTTCAAGATAATGGCTGGGATATTTCAGCTAATGCAGCTGAGACTAGAGCTCAAGACATGACTGAATATGCAAGAGGATTTAATGGAATCGAAGTAAGAACAATTGATGGAAGTGATTTTGCGCTTTCATATGCAACAGTTCAAGAAGTTTTTGAAATCGTAAGAAAAGAGAGAAGACCTTTTATTATACATGCAAAAGTTCCATTGTTAGGACATCATACTTCTGGTGTTCGTAAAGAATGGTACAGAGATGATTTAGAAGAAGCTGCAACAAGAGATCCATATCCTAAATTAAAAGATTTAGCGAGAGAGGTAGGAGTTGATGAAGCTGATATTGTGAATACAGAAGTTGAAATCAAAAATCAAATTGATAAAGCATTTGATGATGCGTATAATGCAGAAGATCCAACTCCAGAATCAGTATTAAATCATATTTTCGCACCAACCCCAATTACTGAGGAAAAAGGAGAAAGAGAGCCAGCTGGAAAGAAAAAAACAGTAATGGTTGATAGTGCTTTGTTTGCTGTTAGAGAGTTGATGTCTAAACATCCCGAAGCTTTATTATATGGTCAAGATGTTGGAGGGCGATTAGGTGGTGTATTTAGAGAAGCAGCAACTTTAGCTCAAACTTTTGGTGATGATAGAGTTTTCAATACACCTATTCAAGAGGCATTTATTATAGGAAGCACTGTTGGAATGTCAGCAGTTGGATTAAAACCAATCGTAGAAGTTCAATTTGCAGATTATATTTGGCCAGGTTTAAATCAGTTATTTACTGAAGTGAGCCGTTCGAACTACTTATCAAATGGTAAATGGCCAGTAAGTTGTATTGTTCGAGTTCCAATTGGGGCTTATGGTTCAGGTGGTCCTTATCACTCTTCAAGTGTTGAATCAGTTTTAACAAATATTCGAGGGATTAAAGTTGCTTACCCTTCAACAGGTGCAGATTTAAAAGGTTTAATGAAGTCAGCGTTTTATGATCCTAATCCAGTTGTGATGTTGGAACATAAAGGTTTATATTGGTCAAAAATTCCAGGAACAGAAGGAGCTATGTCAATAGAGCCAGATGATGAGTATGTTATTCCATTTGGGAAAGCGAGAGTTGTTCAAGAAGCGACTTCTGAAAACATTGAAAATGGAAGTTCTTGTGTGGTAATTACATACGGAAGAGGTGTTTATTGGACATTAGAAGCTTGTACGGAATTTAAAGATAAAGTAGAGATTATAGATTTAAGAACATTAAATCCAATTGATTCTGACAAAATAAATGAAGTAGCTCAAAAACATGGGAAAGTATTGTTGGTAACAGAAGAATCTGAAGAAGCAACATTTACATTAGGTTTAGCAGGAAGAATTCAGAGAGATAATTTCAAAGCCTTAGATGCTCCTGTGATGATCTTAGGTTCAATGGATACACCAGCAATTCCGTTGAATTCAATATTAGAAGCGACACTTTTACCAAATGCAGATAAAGTTAAAGTGGCACTGGAAAATTTATTGAATTATTAAGTGAAATAATAGATAGTAAAAAAGCAGTTTTTGAATCAATCAAAAACTGCTTTTTTATTTTTGGCTAATGTCTACCTTATTTCTTTTTCTGACCTCTAGTTTGATTCTTTTTATATTTCTTTTTGATTTCTCTTTTATAAGAACCTCCTAAATTTACTTTCTGATTTTTCTTTTTCTTTTCGTGGAAAGCTCCTTTTGAATTGTCAATTTTTACATCAGGCATATAATTTACACCGGGTAATACTGGCATCTCCATTTCAATTAATACATCTGAAATTTCTACATTGTCAGGGAAGGTAACTTCTGAAATTTTCATTTTCATCATTTCTTCAATTTCTTGTAGCATTTTTGCATCTGATGAAGTAATGAATGAAATTGCGATACCATCTTTGTCTGCACGACCTGTTCTACCGATTCTGTGAATGTAGTTTGGAGACTCATCAGGTAAATCAAAATTGATAACATGAGTTACGTCTGAAATGTCTAGACCTCTCGAAACTAAATCTGTTGCAATTAATACCTTTGAAGTTCCATCTTGAAAATTGTTAAGCGAACTAAAACGGAAATTTTGTGATTTATTTGAGTGAATCACACCGAAGTTTTTATTTTCTTCGCTACCCATTTCTTCAAAAACTAAATCAGCTACTTTTTTACTTTTAGTAAATAGTAATACTTTTTGCATAGAACTATCCGTTTCTAAAAGATGTTTTAGTAAGTTTATTTTTGAATTGAAATTAGGAACATTGTATAAAGATTGAGCGATTTTATCAACTGGAGTACCGTGAGGAGCCGCTTCAACTTTTTGTGGATTATTAAAAAATTCTTCAAAAATTAATTCAACATCTTCAGTTATTGTTGCTGAGAAAAGTAAATTTTGTCTTTTTGCTGGAAGTAAATCTAAAATGTTTTTCAATTGGGTTCTGAATCCAAGATTTAGCATTTCATCCATTTCATCAATTACCACTTTTTGAATACATTTCAATTTTAATGTGCCATTGTGACCTAAATCAATTACTCGACCTGGAGTTGCAACCAAAATATCCAAACCATTCATGATGATTTGTTTTTGCGTATTGATATTTGCACCACCATAAACACCAGCAACTCTCACATTCATGTAAATTGTCAATTTAGCAATTTCATCAACGATTTGAGCTACTAATTCTCTTGTTGGAACAATGATTAAAACTCTAGGTTCTAATTGATATGAAAATTTTAACTGATTTAAGATTGGCAACAAAAAAGCCAATGTCTTACCTGTACCTGTTTGTGCAATTCCAACAACATCTTTTCCAGACATCACAACAGGATATGCTTTTTCCTGAATAGTTGTTGCTTCTGTAAATTCTAAATCTACTAAAGCTTTTTGAAGTTGTTTACTTAAATTAAAATCGATGAATTGCATTTTTGAAAAAAATTATTGTTTGCAAAGGTACTTCGTATTTATCGGTTTAAGAAAGATTCTGCTGAAAATATTGACCTTTCAACAAATTAGAGCGGAAAAGTATCTTTGATTTAAAGAAATGGAGGCATAAATCAAGTTATTTTTGGATAGTTAATATAGTTTTATGAAATTATCAGGAAATCATACCGTAAAAGAAATTGCTGCATTTTTAGAATGTAAATATATTGGCAATGGAGACCAATTAATTCTAGGTATTAATGAAATTCATAAAGTAGAAAAAGGGGATTTAGTTTTTGTTGATCATCCAAAATATTATCAAAAAGCATTGAATAGTGATGCAACAATTATTTTGATAGATCAAGAAGTAGATTGTCCTGATGGGAAATCATTGATTATTTCGAGTGCTCCTTTTGATGATTATAATAAATTGACAAAACATTTCAGCCCATACAAACCTCAAACTTCAATGATTGGTGAAGATTGTGAAATTCATCCTACAGCTACTATTTATCCAAATGTTTTTATTGGTTATCGAGTTAAAATTGGCGCAAATGTTACGCTGCACGCAGGAGTTAATATTCAAGACGATGTTACGATTGAAGAAAATGTAATAGTTGGACCAAATAGTGTGATTGGACATTATGCATTTTATTATAAAAAGAAAGCAACTGGCTATGATCGTATGCATTCTTGTGGAGGAGTATTGATTAAGAAAAATGCAGAAATTGGCGCTTTATGTACGATTGATTTAGGTGTTTCTGGACTCACAATCATTGGGGAAGGGACTAAATTAGATAATCAAGTCCATATTGGTCATGACACTGTAATTGGAAATAATTGTTTGTTTGCTGCCAATGTTGGGATTGCAGGTTGTGTTATCGTTGAAGATAATGTTACAATGTGGGGACAAGTTGGATGTGCAAGTGATGTGAGAATAGGAGAGGGAGCTGTCATTTTAGGTCAATCTGGAGTATCAAAAGATTTACTTGGTGGTAAAACCTATTTTGGAAGTCCATGTGGAGAAGCAAAAGCAATGTTCAGAGAAATGGCTGCAGTTCGAAAATTACCATCAATTATAGAACATTTATAGATGGAAGAAAAACTTCAGAAATATTTAGAGAATCAGTTGAAAATAAAGGATTTTAAATTAAATTCTTTGTTGGAGATTACGAATGCCATAAATACAAATGAAGGAGTAGATCAGCTTTATAAAATTTTCGAATTTATTCTAAAAGAGCAACTTGGATTTGATAAATTTATATTTTTCAACAAGTTAGATGAGTGGAGTTGCGTTATTAAATTAGGATTTAAAGGAAAAGTAAAAGAAATTGATGTTGAAAGAGATTTATTACGTTTTAGAGATATTACAGTTATAGAGTCTTCGCCATCAGCATTAATTAATGAATTTGATGTTATTGTCCCTGTTTTTCATAAAGAAAAGCCATTAGCTTATTTGCTAATTGCCGGATTAGAACACCGAAAAATGAAAGTTGCAGAGACGATGAATAATATGAGTTTTATTCAAACTTTAGCGAATATTATTGTAGTAGCGATTGAGAATAAACGAATGGCAAAAGCTTCACTGAAGCAGGAACGCTTAAAGAAAGAGCTAGAAGTTGCTTCGGAAATGCAAAAATTATTATTCCCTTCTGATTTACCATCCAATAAGCGCATGGATATTTCTGCAAAATATAAGGCTCGTCATGAAGTAGGAGGAGATTATTATGATTTCATTCCGTTGGGTGACGAAGAATATATTGTATGTATAGCGGATGTTTCAGGTAAAGGAATAAGTGCAGCTTTATTAATGGCAAATTTTCAAGCCACTATTCGAACAATTTTTAGATACCAACGTTTTGAGTTCGATTTCCTAATTGAAGAATTGAATAAAAAGGTGATGAGAAGTGCAAAAGGGGAGAAATTTATCACTTTTTTCATTGCTCATTATAATGCAAATACGAGGTTATTGACATATGTAAACGCTGGTCATAACCATCCATTTATAGTTCATGGAAGAAAATCTGAAATGTTAGATCAAGGAAGTATTGGTTTAGGTATGATGGATGAACTACCTTTTATTAATGTTGGGAAAATGGAATTAAAACCAAATTCAACATTAGTACTTTATACAGACGGAGTTGTTGAGTTAGAAGATCAAAATGAAGAGCAGTTTGGAATTGATCGTTTGGTTAAAATGATTCATAATTATTACCCTTTAAAAATGGAGGATTTAAACAATCTTATATTCTCTAAGCTTGACGAATGGAGAGGGGACTTGAAATTAGTAGACGATACTGCGATTTTTAGTTGTCGGTTTTTTTGAGATACTTATCTCATAATATAAATTTTCCCAAATTCTTTTTTGAAGTAAGTATCCCCTTCTGTAGATCGATGTTCAATGTCTTGGCCATTTATTTGAGCTTTAACTGTATACAAATATACTCCATTCGCTAATTTATCTCCAAAATTATCTGTTCCATCCCACGAATATTCGGTAATGTTTTTTCCTATATAAATTGAACCTAATTCATCTTGTGTTATTTCTTTTACTACTTTTCCTGAAACATTCATTATTTGAATCAATATTTTATCTGGAACCTCGGTTCCCGTCAATGTAAATACAAATTTAGTTTTTGTACTGAATGGATTAGGGTAATTCATTAAATAAGTTAAAGTAGAAACATGAATTACTTCAAATGAAATCCTATAATCTAAATCTCCAGATAAATTACCACTTCTATCTGAGCCTTGAACTAATATAGAATATCTTCCATCTTTTGTGAAGTTTGCTGGATAGTTAATTTTAAATCTTTTGTTCTGAGCGTTTGCAGGAGTCCATTGCATGATTGCATTTCCATTGCCATCCTTGAAGTAAATTCTTTTTTGAGTACCAGTTGGATCAGTAAGATAAAGTGCAAATAGAGAAGTGTCACTATCGTTGTCCATTACAAGGAATGGATTTTCATCCTTTAGTGATATCAATATCTCGCTTTTGGGAGAAATAATATCTCCATTTAAAATATGTCTTGAGTCAAAAGTAACATCCAAAATTGGATTTTTATCTTCGCGGTTAACATAAAATGGGAGTTGGAGTAAATTGTTAAAATGTTGTTGCTCTGGCTGATCTGTAATATACTGACTTCCATTTGTATATGGGTTTGCTTCCATCCATAAAATATTATAACCAGGAAGACCCGCAGTCGTAAACTCAATCGTATCTCTGAAAGTTTCTCCAACTAAAAGTGAATCTTGTCTATTATAGCTTATCGGGTGTTTGAAATGATTCTCATCTTCTATCCAATAATTCACAAGTAATGAATCCATGTCAATATTGTAGATGTTTTTGATATCCATAGCAAATCTTATTTTCTCACCTTGTTCTAAAGTATCTTTATTCGGTGTCCATGTATAATTATTTAAATTATCTAATGCTGCCTCAGGAAGGGGGGTATACAAAACATGCCACCTATCAGTTTGAGATGGGCTAACAAGAACTCTATCAATATAATGAGATTCTAATTTAATATATGGGTATAAAGAAGCAGGAATAATCGAATTAAGATTAATTAATGAATCATTTCTAGTGAAAAGTGTATCTAACTCAAATTGCAAAATCCCAGAAATATCAAACGCTTTTATTTTCAAAGCGGTTGAATCATTATCAACTGCTAAATTTGTTTCTAATGGATCTTGTTTCCAATAAACATTTCCCCAGCTTTGAGCAGGTCCTATTAGTGTAGAAGTTTCATATCCTTCATTTATTGATCCAACTAAATTAGCCTTTAAACTAAAATCACTTAATCCGTTTGAAAATTTCTCCTTTACTGTTGTAGTGTCTCCTTTCTTACAAAAAAATATGAATGGTTCATTATTATGACCTTGGATAATACTATCTGACCCTAAAGTATGAAACGTATTATAAAGACTAGGTAGGTAAGTGTCCCACATGCCAAATTGAGTGCTAACAGGGGTGTAAATTAATAAATAATAACCATCAGGAACACTATCTAAAACCATGTTTTTAAATGCCGTTAATTGACTTGTGCTATTTTGTCTAAAAACAAAATATTTTTCAAATCTTGTTCGACAGGAGCCACATCCATTATTTGCATTTCCAAATTGATGATTACTATTAATTGGAGTACATCCGCATCCAGATGTGCTAACGGCACAATTATATGTCCCCCATGCATTCAATTGATATGGATCAATAACTGCAACATGAATTGATGGAGTTGCTTGACAGACCGAATAATCTTGGATCATTGAATTAATGTAAAAGTTAATTTGAGAATTAATATAAGTTTTATTGTTGCAAAGAATTTCTTTTAAATATGGGGCAAATAATTTTTCACGTAAATTACGGTCGTAAGTTATACCGCTAAATTCATTTTTTTTAAACTGAAAAAAATGATCTTGTCCCCAACCAGTTTTACCTGGAATATATTGGAATGATTGTTCTATCCATGTTGGGTTGATATCGTTTATTGCAACTCTCCAAAAATATACTGTACTATCTTGGCAAACTAGAGGAGCGGAATTATTATTTGAAACAAATTTCCATTCGCTAGGGTTGACTTGTTGAATTCCGCCAGGTCCAGTAGTTAAAGCATATCTATACTCGGGACTATTGAATAAGTCAGTTGTATCTATTTCAAAACGATATGTATTTATTGATGCAATTGGATTAATTGTTGATGCTTTAAGGGTTATACTGTCATTTGGTACTACAGCAAAATCATATGGCAATACAGGTAAAATTCCGTCTATATTTATAAATAAACTTTTAGTAATTTGATTATTATTATTATCATCAAATTGTTCAGGTATAAAGTTTGGAATATCTGCAGAGATATAAAAAGTATTTAATCCACTTGAAATGTTAGCTTGTAATGGAAAAAATAATTTAACAGTATCTTTATAATTTAAAAAAGGTATTTTGTAAGTATATATTGAGTCAGTTGAGCTTAAAGGGAAATCCCTTCTAACTTCTAATTGAAAAGTATCTGTAATAGCCTTACCTAAATTTGTAATAATTACATCCATTTCAATATTACTTGTATTTAAACTAATTACATCGGGTAAAAAAGATATGTTCTCAACTGTTAATTCAATTTCTGGTTTTGGAAATGAATTAATTTTAATCATAGGATCTCCATTTAGAGCCATTTGAGATGTAGTAGCTTCTAATCCTAAATTACTACTTATACTGTTTAGGTATACAATATTTTTTTGTATTTGTTCACCGATTGTTTTACCATAATTCTCAGAACTAAATTGACGATACAATTCAGTAGAATAAAGGGCTAGAGTATTTGAAAGACCTTTATATACGCTTGATATAAAAGCAATAGAACCTGCGTCTACAGCATTTACAAAATTTTCTGAGTTAGAGTATTGAGTGTTAAAAATATCACCATTAAAACATGAATTTCCAATAACTATTGGATATTTGTTTAAGTTGTTCCAAGTATTTGGGTTATCTAAATTAATTTCAAAGCCACTTCCAGTTGGGGCAGAGTGACCAAAAAATGTCATTAATGATACTCCATTCTGAATTTTATCTTTTACATCATTTAGAACTTGAATATCTAAAGGTAAGGTTGATGATTTATACACTCTTTTTACATTTCCAGCATAATTAGCATTTTCAATTACATTTTCCATATCATTTAAATAACCTTGAAATAAAGATTGTTGAGATGCGTCTTGACCACCAGCTAAATGGATAATTTGTTTTTGCCAATCTAAACCTGAAATATCATTGCAAAAAGTCGAGTCCTGTTGGAGATCATATGCTTTAATTTTTTTTAAATAATTTTTTAATTGTGCATTTGTAGTTACAGCAATTCTTCCTGTTGGTATAAGTGGGGCCCAATTGTTTCCCTCTAATTTTGCAGTAATTGCAATGTCGCTATTTGGTTGACCGAAAGTAGGTATTAAATTTTGAGCATAATATGTTGTATTTTGTCTGAAAATTTGAGCAGTTGAACTGTTTGCAGTTATATAACCAGAAGAAAGTGCTTTACCAAGCATAAATAATCCTACTGGTTTTACAGAAGTATTGTTATATATATAATGAGCAAATCTTCTGATTCCGTTGATATGTTTATTAATTCCTCCTCCAAATTGTAGATACAATTCGTCTATATTTGCAAGTATTACATTGAAATGACCTCCAGCAACAGAATTTCTATAATCAGCATATTCTAATGAAGCCGAATCTAATTTTTGATGATAGATCATTAACAATGCAGCATCAGCATTAAAAGAAGGGTAGTTTGTAAATAAACCCGTTCCATTCACAGGTGTTAAAGTAGTCAAACTAGAAATAGTATTAAAGTTTTGATAAACTACTTTTTGTTCTTGATTTGAAGGATTATTAGAAATTAATGTACTGTAGTAAGCTGTATTATTCGTTAAATTTATTTTTTTAGGACTATCGCCAAACACGAAAATGATCGGGTTATTATAATTAACATTGGTAAAGTCTAATCGAATTTTAGATTCTATCGGGTTATTATTAATAGTAAAAATTGAAAAAGAACTATTTTCTAAACTAGGTGTTTTGGGGTATTTTATTGACCAATAGTTCAATGCTTGATAATCGGTTACCGCTCCTTGATCGTTAATCATCATCCATTTCAAACCTGTAGATCCATTACTTAGTTCTGAAACAGGAAAAGTTGTATTAGAGTATATTTGCCTCCACCCAGTAACAATTTCATCATGAAGAACATAGTTATTTGAACCAATCTGCCAAATTGTATGGTGATTTCCATTGCCAGTATAGTTTGCATTCGATTTTGTAACTGATATTCCATTAAATATTGCATTTGGAGCATCGTTTCCAGTGTAAAGTGAACTCGTATTAGCTGATAAATTTAATGTTGTACCAGAAGCATATTGACCTGAACCCCAACCTTCACCGGGCATGTAAAATGAACTTGATTCGTCATCTTCTCTTTGACCTTCGTTGAAAATGGATGAATAAGAGGTTTCAATTTTTTGCCATATAAAATTTGAGGGTGTGTAATTGTTGAAGTCAGTATCATTTTCAATTATAAATCTTGAGTTGTTGGTTGAATTATTCCACGTGAAAAAATATTGTAAAGTATCGTTGAATAAACTGTAAGCAGGATTTCCAATGTCTGTAGGGTTTTCATATAGTGTTGAGTCTAACCAGCCACTATTGCGTTCAGCAAAGAATAAAATATAGTCACCTGAATTTAAAGTGTCATCGCCTCCATCTTCAATATAAAGCGGAACCTCTTTTTCTTTTCCAAAAATTTGAAGATTTTTTGATGACAATGATGATATTGGAATTCCAGCATTTGATAGAGCAGTATAATCTAATTTGTAGATTCCTGTTTGAACAATATTGAATTTGTAATATTTTTGATTGTATTGAATCCATTCGTTTCCATATGATTGAGAAATCGAATAGTGAGCAGTAAATAGAATAGTAATTAGTAGTAGAAATATTCTCATATTTATTTAATGTTATTTGGCTTAACCAACTGTATTCTAAGTGAAATCACGTTAGAATATAAAGCAACAGAGGCATCACCGATATCCGTAAATGCGTAATCCAAACTAAAGTTCTTAATATTTAATCCAACTCCAATACTTGGTTGAAAGTTTAGTTTCTTTTGTTTATCAATTGTTTGAACATACTGAATATTTGAAATTCCAGCTCTGATCGCTACATATTTTTTGAAACCAAATGTCACACCCATATGTGGATCGATTGATAATACATTTGATTGAATTAAGGTATTTCTGCGACCATCAGTGGATAGATCAAAATTTATTTCAGTTGTATTGTAAAATCCTTTTTTTCCTAGTTCAAATCTACGGTATCCACCGAAAATAAATTTCGGTAATGTTAATTCTAATCCGTTTTGAGGAATGTCATTTCCAGTTTGAGTGAACACTTCTTTTGTTTGAGAATCTAATGTGAAAATCCAAGCATTAAACGTCGAAGTAATATCTCTAGCCATTACTCCAAATTTCCATTTGTTGTCAATTTGATATTGGATTCCTCCATCTAAACCAAAACCCCATGACTTTGCGAAATCGCCTACTTTTCTATGAATAATTTTAAAACTACCGCCGACACTCAAGCCTTTAACCTTGAGTTTTCTAGCATATGAAAATAAAAAAGCGTAATCCGCTGCTGAAAAAGAAGTTATTTTTGAGTAATTAATATTTCCTTGTTGATCAATTAATTGAGTTGTATTTGGAATGTTGTCTACGGCAAAACGAATGGCTGACATACCTACAGTACTATTGCTGTCAATCGAATGGGCTAAACCTAAATAATCATATTTTGCAATCCCTGCAAAGTATTCTGAGTGCATTAATCCAACATCCAACCATTTATCAACTTTAGTTAATCCAGCTGGATTCCAATAGCCTGAATTGACATTTCCAGTTTGAGCAACATTAGCATTTCCAACACCTAAAGCGTCTGCACCGATTCCAATTGATAAAAATTCATTCGAATATTTGGGCGCAACCTTATCATTTTGTGAAAAAGCCACAAAACTGAAGCAAAAGAACAGAATAGTAAGTGAAAATAAAGTTAATTTGTACATTTTAAAATCTTTTTTGTCTCTCAATAACAAAGTTTTTAAGAAAAAATTGTGTTCTTTGTTCAATTGTTTATGTAATAGTAGACGTAAAAATATAGAAATAGTACGAAAACTTAGTTAGAATTTTTTAAAATATTAATAAAATGTTTAACATTCCAAATATTGTAACAGCTTCAAATTTACTTTCAGGTATAATTTCAATCATTTTATCACTTTCAGGAAGGATAGATTTAGCTCCGTTTGCAATTTACTTAGGTGCTGTTTTTGATTTTTTTGATGGATTTTTGGCTAGAAAACTTAAAAAAACAGGAGAATTAGGAAAGCAATTAGATTCCTTGGCTGATATGGTGACTTTTGGAGTTGCCCCTGGTGTTTTTATGTTGGTAGTAATTGTGATTTCTATAGATTTAATTTCAAATGCTGGTTCTGAAATAATAATTAATAATTTTCCGGAATACGTGAATTATGTTTTGACAAATTGGAAAAATGCAGTATTTTTTAATGTTCCTAATGATTTTGATTCAATTTTAAAATATTTACCTTTTATTGCGTTGTTTATTCCTTTTATGTCAATGTTTAGGTTGGCTAAATTTAATATAGATTTACGTCAAACAGAATCTTTTATAGGGTTGAATACTCCAGCTAATACAATATTTTTCACAACTTTCCCATTGGTTTTAGCAACTGAATATGGTATTGATTTTTATAAAGATAATTTAGTTTTTTATATGTTTCAACCATCTTTTTTGGTTCCTTTGATAGGTTGTATGTCAATGATGTTAGTTTCTGAATTACCAATGTTTTCGCTGAAATTCAAACATTTTAAATGGAAAGGGAATCAATTGAGATTTATATTCTTAATAAGTTGTGGATTATTAATTTCATTTTTATTGGTTTGGTCTATTGCATTAATTGTACTTTTGTACATGATTTTATCATTAATAGAAAATAAGTTTTTAAATAATATACAAAATGAAGTTCAAAGCTGAAATTGATGTAATGCCGTTAGATGCATTGTTAGACCCACAAGGAAAAGCAGTTACAAATAGTATGAGTAACATTGGTTTACCGGAAATTAGTGGTGTGCGAATTGGTAGACATATCCGTTTATTTGTTGAAGCTGCATCTAAAACTGAAGCTGAACAAAAAGTAGAAGAGTCTTGTAAAAAATTACTTTCTAATCAAATCATGGAAAGTTATGTGTATTCTGTTGTAGAAGCATAATAAAATTTTTTAAATGTTTTAAATGGATTTACTAATTTTAGTGAATCCATTTTTTGTTTTATGAATATAGGAAATAGAATAGGTTATCAAGTCTTGTCTAATGATGAACATAGGTTTCAAACGTTTAATCCACGATTAAATTCACTCAATAAAGGTTTTATTTATGCTGCATCTGAAGCGGAAATCGAGTTGGCTTTAGAATTAGCAGAACTTTCGTTTCATGAATATAATCATATTTCAGGATGTGAAAAATCAAAGTTTTTCATTGAAATTGTTCGTCTAATTGAATGTCATGAAACAGAGCTATTTGATTTGTATTGTTCAGAATCAGGCTTAGAAAAAGAAAGAGCCATTGTTGAACTTACAAGAACGAAAAATCAAATATTAAATTTCGCCAAGTTAATAGGAACAGATGAATGGAGATATTGTTCAACTGAAATGGCTGATTTAAATAGAACACCAACAAAGCCTAAATTAGTAAAAGGATTATTTCCTTTAGGTCCCGTTGTTGTTTTTGGGGCTAGTAATTTCCCATTTGCTTACTCAACAATTGGCGGTGATTCAATATCTGCTTTAGCTGCAGGTTGTCCAGTAATTGTTAAGTCTCATCCTTTTCATGCTCAAACGGGTGATTTAATGGCTAAAATTGTTTTGGAAGCAGCATCTAATTCAGGGATGCCAGAAGGAATTTTTTCAAATTTGAATTCTGATGATTATTCCTTAGCTGAAAAATTGGTCTTAGATTCAAGAATTAAGGCTATTGGATTCACCGGAAGTATCAATGGTGGGAAAGCAATAATGAATTTAGCTCAAAAGAGACAGGTCCCAATTCCTGTTTTTGCTGAAATGGGAAGTTCAAATCCTGTTATAGTTTTTCCTTCAATTTTTGAAATTTCGGTTGGAAAATGGGTTTCAAATTTGGCTTTATCAATAACAAATAGTGGTGGGCAGTTTTGCACGAAACCTGGTTTAATTTTTATATTAAACAATGAAAAGTCGGAAGATTTTATTCAGCAATTAAAAAGTGAAGTATTATCAAAAGATTTTCAATGTTTACTGCATCCATCTATTTTAAGAAGTTATGAAAAACAACTGGCTGAAAGAGGAACAATCATTACCACTTTTGAAAAAAAAGGAGAAAAGCTGGCTAATTTTGCAAATCCTGCAATAGGTATTTGTAATTCTGATGTTTTTTTAGAAAATGAAATTCTAGCGGATGAAGTTTTTGGTCCTTTCTCACTTATCGTCAAATGTGATTCACTGCTAGAATTAATAGATTGTATTAATTTTTTAAAAGGGCAGCTTACAGGTACAATTTTGAGTGATTTAACTGAAGAGGTAGTAAGTTCAAATCTTCTAGAGCAACTTAGGTCTAAAGTAGGCAGAATGATTTTTAATGGAGTACCCACAGGTGTAGAGGTTGTTCAATCAATGCAGCATGGTGGTCCGTTTCCCTCATCTTCTGATGGTCAATCAACAGCTGTTGGTTTAGATGCAATAAAAAGGTTTGTTCGACCGTTATGTTTTCAGAATTATCCAGAAGAATTACTTCCCGATTTTTTGAAATAATTAGTTATTTATAGATGTGCACACAAAATTTTATAAAAAAAACAAGAATTAAATTGAGTATAGATTGAAATCTATGTCTAAATTTGTACAATTATTAGGATTCAAAAATTAAAGAGTATGTCAGAACAAATAGAAAAACCAAAAAGTAACAATGCTGCATTTATGGCAATTATTTTATTGTTACTTATAGGAATGGGTGCAATGGCGTATTTATGGTCTTCAAAAAAATCAGAATTAAATGATTGTAGTAATGCAAATACATCATTAAAAGCTGATATGGACGGAATGAATCAAATGATGGAAGGTTATGTTGGGAACATGTCTAATGATTTAAAGAAGGATTTCCAAAGTATGTTAGATACTTATGACGCATTAAAAGAAAAAGATGCAAGTAAGGCTGATAGCATTAATATGCAAAAAGAAAAAATTCTTGGTTTGATGAATGATTTGGATCAAGCGAAACGTAGTGGAAGATTAACAGCAAGAACAATTGCTCAATTGAGACGTGAAAACGAAACACTTCGAAATATTATGAAAAGTTATGTTGTTCAAATTGATTCTTTGAATACTTTAAATATTAAATTACATTCAGATTTAGATCAAACTACAAATCAATTGAATACGACAACTGCTGAAAAAGAAGAGTATAAAAAAGAAGCAGAACAAAATGCTGAATTAGTTAAAAAAGGATCTAAACTTCAAGCTTTGTCTATTACGACTACAGGTTTGAGAATGAAGTTGAATAATATGCCTGAAGCAACAAATAAGGCTAGAAATTGTGTTCAGATAAAATCTAGTTTCACAATATCTGAAAACACGATTACATCTTCAGGTAAGAAAACAGTTTATCTTCAGATTATTGATCCAGATGGAAAAACGTTACAAGCTCGTTCAAGTAATACATTTCAAACAGATGCTGGAGCTATTGCTTATTCAGATAAAAAAGACATTGACTATCAAAATACTAGTATTGATATGTCTATTTTCTATGACTTGCAGGGAGTAGAAGCATTAAAAGGAAATTACAAGGTAAAAGTGTACTGTGAAGGAATGCAGATAGGTTCTGATAGTTTTACACTTAAGTAATCGTAAAAAAAAATAAAATTTAGGTTAATGGTTAATTTGTTTATTGCAAATCTTGATTGGGAAATTACTTCTGAGGATTTGATGGCTACTTTTTCATCTTTTGGAACAGTAACGTATGCACATGTAGTGTATGATAATGCAACAAAAAAATCCAAAGGGTTTGGGTATGTTGAGATGGACGATACAGATCATGCCATTAATGCAATCAATGCATTGAATGGATTTGAAATAAATGGTCGTAAATTAGATGTGAAAATTGCATCACCAAAAACAAATAGGCCTATTAAAAAGCCTGAAGCTGCAAAAGATAAAAAACCATTTGTAAAAAATAACAACTTTAATAAAGGTCCTAGAGAGGGTGGGGGAAATAGAAGTTTTTCAAAACCTTATAACAATCGTAAAGATGAAGGGTCTAAGTAATTGAAATGAAATTTAGAAGAAAAGGGAAGCTGTATGTTTCCCTTTTTTTTGTCGTAGAATTAATTATATATTTGCATTCAAAAAAAAGATATGTCAGAAGCTATGAATCAAGGTCATGTTGACTTTACTATAAATGAAAAAGGAATTGCTACTATTGAATTTGGTCATCCAATGAGTAATTCTTTACCGGGAAAAATTTTACAGAAATTAGCACAAACGATTACTGATTTAGGAAATGATTTAACGGTTAAAGTTATTATTTTAAAATCTTCTGGCGACAAAGCGTTTTGTGCAGGTGCAAGTTTTGATGAACTAATTCAAGTAAAAGATTTGGCTGTTGGAAAAGTTTTCTTTTCAGGTTTTGCAAATGTGATTAATGCATGCCGTAAATGTCCAAAATTAATCATTGGAAGAGTACAAGGGAAAGCTGTTGGTGGTGGAGTTGGTATCGCTGCTTCTGTTGATTATTGTTTTGCAACAAAGAAAGCAGATGTTAAATTGTCAGAATTAGCTGTAGGAATTGGTCCATTTGTAGTTGGACCAGCGATCGAACGTAAAATGGGGTTGTCTGCAATGAGTCAATTAGCAATAAATGCATCGGAGTGGCGACCAGCAGATTGGGCATACAGAAGAGGTTTGTATGCTGATTTATTTGAAACAGTTGAGGAAATGGATGTTGAAATTGAAAAATTAGCAACTACATTATCTAAATCTAATCCTGAGGCAATGAAAAAATTGAAAGATATTTTTTGGGAAGGAACAGAAAATTGGGATCAATTATTAGTAGAAAGAGCAGAAATAAGTGGCACTTTAATCTTGAGTGATTTTTCCGTAAATGCGATAAATTCTTTCAAATCAAAATGATGGATTTTTTAGAAAAGAGAGAAAAATGCAATAATATTTCAATCTTTTTTAAAAATCAGTTGTTAATAAAACTTAGAAATCATATCTTTGCACCCCCAAATTAGGGGAATTGTCTTATTTAATTAATAAATATTGTGGATACATTAAGTTACAAAACTGTCTCTGCTAACAAGGAAACTGCTGATAAGCAGTGGTTTGTAGTAGATGCTGAGGGCCAAACAGTTGGTCGTTTAGCTAGTAAGGTAGCGAAAATCATTCGTGGTAAACACAAAGTGAATTTCACACCTCATGCTGACTGTGGTGATAACGTTATCGTTATCAATGCAGAAAAAGTATCATTTTCAGGTACTAAATTGGTGAACAAAGAGTACATGCGTTACACTGGATACCCAGGTGGACAACGTTTTACTTCTGCTGAAGAAATGTTAAGAAAACACCCAACTCGTTTGATCGAAAAAGCGGTTAAAGGGATGTTGCCTAAAAACAAATTAGGAAATCAGTTATTCACGAATTTAAAAGTATACGTTGGAACTGAGCACAAACAAGAAGCTCAAAAACCAACTGTTTTAAATCTTGATACATTTAAATTATAATTATGGAAGTAATTAATTCATTAGGAAGAAGAAAAACTTCTGTTGCTCGTGTTTACTTGTCAAAAGGAACGGGTTCAGTTGTCGTAAATAAAAAAGATGTTAAGGAATTTTTCCCTGTAGACGTTCTTCAAGCTAAAATTAGAAGACCATTCGAATTAACAGAAACTTTAGGTCAATATGATGTTAAAGTAAATGTTTTTGGTGGTGGTATCAATGGTCAAGCTGAAGCTATTCGTTTAGGAATTGCTCGTGCTTTGGTTAAAGTAGCAGAAGAAAACAAAACATTATTAAAAGCTGAAGGTTTAATGACACGTGATCCAAGAATGGTAGAACGTAAAAAACCAGGTCAACCGAAAGCTCGTAAAAAATTCCAGTTCTCGAAACGTTAATATTTTTTGGCGGTTGTTTAGTATCCAAATTTCAGAGTACCTGTCAGTCAAATGACTGATCCCTTTGAGATTGATTACTAAAGGAACGTAAACAATTTAAACTTATTAAATATGTCAAAAGTAACTTTTGAACAATTATTAGAAGCAGGTGCACACTTTGGTCACCAAAAAAGAAAATGGA
Organism: Flavobacteriales bacterium; assembly: GCA_947453715.1. Taxonomy (GTDB): domain Bacteria; phylum Bacteroidota; class Bacteroidia; order Flavobacteriales_D; family Crocinitomicaceae; genus CAIUKX01. The sequence continues at coordinate 19,646 of CANGHX010000011.1, forward strand.
ACCCGGCAATGGCGCCGTATATCTTTGAAGAAAAAAAAGGTATCCATATCATTGATTTAAATAAGACAATTGCACATCTTGATCAAGCGTGTGCGGCAATGAAACAAATTGCTAAGTCGGGTAAAAAAGTTCTTTTTGTTGCTACAAAAAAACAAGCTAAAGAAATCATCACTGATAAAGTGAAAGAGTTAAACATGCCTTTCGTTACTGAAAGATGGACAGGTGGTATGTTAACTAACTTCCAAACGACTAGAAAATCAATCCGTAAAATGACTACGATTGATAAAATGAAAACGGATGGTACTTGGGAGACTTTGAATAAAAGAGAGAAATTATTCAAAACTCGTACAAGAGAGAAATTAGAGAAAAACTTTGGATCTATCGCTGACATGACTCGTCAACCAGCTGCTATTTTCATCGTTGATATCTTAAAAGAGCATATTGCATTAGCTGAAGCTAAAAGATTAGGTATTCCTACTTTCGCTATGGTTGATACAAACTCTAATCCACGTTTAGTTGATTTCCCAATTCCTTCTAATGATGATGCTACGAAATCTATCGCAGTTGTATTAGAAGCTATTACAGGAGCAATTAAAGAAGGTTTAGAAGAGCGTAAAAACTCTAAAGATAAAACTGATTCTGACGAAGAGGCTGCTCCAAAAGCTGCTAAAACAGAAGAAGTAGCTGCTTCAGGTGAGGCACAAACAAAAGAAGATTAATTTTTAAATAATTTTTAGCTATGGCAATCACAGCTTCAGAAGTAAATAAATTACGTCAACAAACAGGTGCAGGTATGATGGACTGCAAAAATGCGTTAGTTGAAGCAAATGGAGATTTCGAACAAGCAGTCGATATTTTACGTAAAAAAGGTCAAAAAATCGCTGCTAAACGTGGTGAAAATGAGGCAAAAGAAGGTGTAATTTTCGCTCAAACAAATGGAGAAGGAAGCACAGGTATCATTTTAACATTGAACTGTGAGACTGATTTCGTTGCGAAAAATGAAAACTTCAGAAACTTTGTTCAATCAATAGTTGATGTTGCTTTGACAAATTTACCAAATACAGTTGAAGAGTTATTAGCATTATCTTATGATGCAAAATTAACTATTGAAGATAAAATTACTGAGCAAATTGGTGTTATTGGTGAGAAATTAGTTATCTCTGGATATTCTAAAGTTTCTGCTAACAAAGTGGTTTCTTACAACCACCCAGGAAACCAATTGGCTACTTTAGTTGCTTTAAATAGTAATTCTAATGATGCTGAAGAAGCAGGGAAACAAGTTGCAATGCAAGTTGCTGCTATGAATCCAATTGCTTTAAACAAAGACGGAGTTGATGCTCGTACAATTGAGCGTGAATTAGAAGTTGGAAAAGAATTAGCTATCCAAGAAGGTAAACCAGCTGAAATGGCTGAGAAAATCGCTCAAGGTAGATTAAACAAATTTTTCCAAGAAAGTACTTTGTTAAGTCAACAATTTATTAGAGATAATAAAGTGACTGTAGAACAATTTTTAGCTACTGCTGAAAAAGGTTTAACAATTACTGAATTTAAACGTTTTTCTTTAAGCTAGTCTTAAATAAAATAATTTGAAAGGCTGAGTCATTTGATTCAGCCTTTTTTGTTTAATAGTACATTATTAATAATCTTCTTTCACTAAAAAAACGTTTCAATATTGCTACTTACAGTCTAAAATAGTTATATTTGCACCGTCTCAAAAACACGAAAAATGAAATATAACCGTATTCTTTTAAAGCTTAGTGGTGAATCACTTATGGGTGATAAACAATTTGGAATTGATAATAATCGTCTAAATAATTATGCTGAAGAAATCAAAGAAATTCGTGATTTAGGTGTAGAAGTAGCAATTGTAATTGGTGGTGGAAATATATTCAGAGGTGTTCAGGCTGAACAAGGAGGAATGGATCGAACTCATGGAGATTACATGGGTATGTTGGCAACTATGATAAATAGTATGGCATTACAAGCCGCGTTAGAAAAAGTAGGTGTTAGTACTCGTTTACAATCCGCAATTGAGATGAAGGAAATAGCTGAACCTTTTGTAAGAAGAAGAGCTGTTCGTCATTTAGAAAAAGGTCGAGTTGTAATTTTTGGAGCAGGAACAGGTAATCCTTTCTTTACAACTGATTCTGCGGCATCGTTAAGAGCAATTGAAATTAATGCCGATGTTATTTTAAAAGGAACTCGTGTAGACGGAATTTATACTGCAGATCCAGAAAAAGATAAGTCTGCTACAAAATATGAAACGATAAGTTTTGATGATGTTTTCCAAAAAGATTTGAGAGTTATGGATATGACTGCAATTACTTTATGTAAGGAAAATAATCTGCCAATAATTGTTTTTGATATGGATACTCCAGGGAATTTAAAACATTTAATGGAAGGAAATAGAGTTGGTACTATAGTAAGTTTGTAATCGAAAAAGATAATAGAGATGACAGAAGATTTGATAATGATTTATGATGATTTTAAAAGTTCAGGTGTTAAAACATTGGATCATTTAGATTTTGAATTAGCAAAAATCAGAGCGGGTAAAGCTTCACCTAGTATGTTACAAGGTGTGATGGTTGAATATTATGGGACAATGACTCCGATTACGAAGGTAGCAAATGTTGGAACATTAGATGCAAGAACTATTACTATTCAAGCATTTGAGAAAAATATTTTAAATGATATTTCTAGAGGTATAATCAATGCGAATTTAGGATTTGCGCCTCAAAATAATGGTGAAATGTTGATTATTAACGTTCCGCCATTAACAGAAGATAGAAGAAGAGATTTAGTAAAGCGTTCTAAGTCTGAAGGTGAAAATGGAAAAGTAATTATCCGTAATCATCGTAAAGATGCAATGGATATGATTAAAGATCTGAAAAATGATGGTCTTTCTGAAGATATGGTGAAAACGGCTGAAACTGAAATTCAAAACATAACAAATTCTTTCATCAAAAAAATAGATGATTTGATAGATGTTAAAGAGAAAGAGATAATGACTATCTAATACTATTTCTTAAAATATAGTGAGTGTCCGAAAAGGACATCCGTTGTTTTGAATAAACCATTTAAGGGATTATTAGAACATATAAGTTTCAAATATTTTTAATTAACAAGCTAATTCAATTAGATGTAAATTAACTTATATTGCCTTAAATTGCTTATTTGGTTTAAATTTAAACTCTAATTAATCTTTCTTGCCAGCTCCTTTATTTGCTTACAACTTTTATTTCTACCCTTCTATTTGCTTGTTCTTCATAAGCAAATTGTGGTTTTGGATATATAGGTTTTGTGTTACCAAATCCTATAGAAACCATTCGTTCTTTATTGATGCCATTTTCAGATAAATACAAAAGTACTCTTTTAGCTCTTGCCTCAGAAAGTTTTTGAGCGGCAAAGGAATTGTCACCAATAGCAAAAACATGACCTTGAATCTCAATTTTCACTTCTGAATTTAAAGCCATAAAATCTTTTAAACGACGAAGTTTTCCTTCAGAACTTGGCATAAAGTCACTTGTTCCAGGGTAAAATTCAATTTCTTCTAATTGTAAACTTTTACCTTGACCTAAAGGTTCTAGCCAGATAGTTAATTCACTATTTTCATTCATATTTACAGTTTCTGTTCTGTCTGCAAAAAAGTAACCTTGAGCATCGCATTTAATTTTCACTTTTCCTGAGCGCTCAATGGTGAAAAAGAAATCACTTCCGGAATAAAGGGCAGAATTATCTTTCAATCCTTCAATCGTAAAATTAGCAATTACTGGTTTACCATTAGACGCATCTCGAACAATGGCTGTTAAAAATGGTGAGAAATCATCATTTCGTTTGTCAACTACTTTTGTTTCATCAATATTTAAACTTTGATTAAAAGCTTCGAATTGCATGATTAGTTTAAGCTTACTAATAATTTTTTCTGAAGTGTTAAATAGAATTTTAATTTTTTCACCTTTTTTTAATTCTAACTGATATAAAAAATCATTTGTAATGTTTTTAGAAAGACCAATTGTATTCGAATTGGAATTAATGTATCGTTTTATTTCAGCCAATCCACTATGGATTTCAGCACACGGATTTTGATCTGATTGCTCAAAAATCAACATTTGTAAACCTACATGATCAAGCAAAGCAGCGTCGATAGTAAGGTATCCATGAAAAGGCGCTATAAATGAAAGCCAGATCGAATTTGTTTCTGGTGTTTGAGCTAAAGAAGGATAATTAGATAAATCATTTTCTCGACCAGCTTTACCTGTTAGTTGAATAGAAAAAGTTCCAGGTTCTATAATATTCATAGCACCTTCACAATCAGCTATTGACTCAGATTTACCATTGTAATCTTGAGCATAAATGCTAAAACAAAAGTTAACCAATAAAAGTAATATAGCACTATAAATTTTCATCTAGAATTTATTTACGATTATTGATTTATATTGTTTCATTCCGTACCGAATCATTTCAAAAGATGTGCCTTTTTTACTAATCCGTTAATAATTCAATAAAATTATAACTCTAAATAAATTTTACCTTCTGTATTTATTCTTAATATTAATTGATTTTCAGTTGGGTATATTTCTTCGAGTTTAACTTTTTTAACATTACCTTTTAGGAATACTCCTTTTTGAACTTGTGTATTTATTTGTTTATTTAGAGTTGTTTTTACAGTTTCAATATGTGTATTCAGGTCAAAAACAGCATTTAGACGAATCATATCTGTGATTTTCGAGCTAAATAACCATTTTGCAGATTTTAAAAGAGCACTTTTGGTTTTTACATCAAATTCCAAATCAGGGAAAGAAATAATTTGTTTTTCTTTATCAAATTTTGGTGTACCTGAAAGATATAAAACTCCTTTCTTTTTGCCAGAAAATGCTATTTCAAAGTTAAGAAGTTTATTAGTTGATCCAATAATTTTTAATTGTTCAAAAATAACTTTTTTACCTTTTATTTCTAGTTCTTTGCCTTTAATTTCATTCGAAATAATTGAACTTATAGAGTCATAACTGGCTAGAATATCTAAGGTTACAACAAATCCATCTTGATTAGTGAAATTTGAAAGTTTAGGGAGCTCTTTATTTTTAAAATCTTCAATCAAATTTGTATTAAGCGTAGGATTTAATCCAATCGATAAGTCAAATGTGGCATTATTGCCATTAAATGTTAAGTTTTCGAGTCCTATTTTACTTGGATTAGTATACAAATAGCCATATTTCCCTAAAGAAATAGGATTTGACAAGGTTTTCCATGCGCTTTCTGCTTGTGTCCTTAAATCTACTTTTCCTATTTCTTTATCAATATCTTTTTCTAGATTTTCTAAAGCTTTTGTGATTTCTGTTTTAAGAGTTTTAGTCGCGTCATACTTAAATACTGTTATTTCGCAAGGATCAGTTGTTTCAACTTTTTGAAGATCGGTTTTAGATTTTATTTTGTAATCAGGGGAAATTGATAATAGCGTAGAATATCCTACTGTAATTTTCCTTAAAGGTTCATTAACACCGCAGCTTGCATAGATTCTCGGAACAACGCAATTCCCTTTTGAATCAAATAAATCAGTACATTGAGGACAGTAATTTAATTTTAAGGCATACTTACCATCAACTTCAAAAGCAAGTGAATTTTTATTTCCATTAAATTGAATTGGGTCTCTAAAAAAGGTATAGCTAAAACTAACTCCATCACAATTTTCTTGTTTTCCAGTAAATTTTTTAGGAATTGAATTTTCAGTTTCTTTAAGGTATGGAGTTAAATTAATCTTAATTGGAACTACAATGGAAGATAATGTCTGTTGAATTATTGGAGTTTCTTCTATTATATTTAAAGGTGCTTCTGGTTTAATTGATCCACAGGAAAAAAGAAAAAAAGAAAAAAAGAATAAAGTATATAAAGTTTTCATTAATAATAAAGTTGAAATTTGATGACTAAAAGTAGGCTTATTTTGAATCAAAATAAAATATAGATTCTATTTTTTTGTTATATTAATAGAAAAATTTCAATTATGGCATTTAATCTTGACGATACACTTCATAAATTAAAACATTACTTGCCAAGTCAAGCGCCATTGAAGGATTTTATTCATCACAATACGCTTCATGCTTTTCAAGACATGAATTTTCATAAAGCGCTTCATTTTGCCTCAGAAAATTTTGGTTATCGTGTTTATTTATCCTTCAAAGAATATCGAGATTTATTTAATCAAAATAAGATTTCAAAAGAAGTTTTTAATTTTATTTTGTTGAAAGAAAAAGGCGAAAATGATTTAAATGATTGGACTAACAAACTTTTATATGCAAAATTAAATGAACAGATTACACCTAGAATTGGAGCCTTAAAAAATCAATGGAAATACTTATTTCAGATTGATTTGGATTCCCAAGTTCACCCGTTACTTTTTAGAACAATTTGTTCATACTTAGATCAAGGCGTTGCGATTTGGCAATTTCCTACAAACCAATTAGGTTTTTTAAAATCATTAGCAAAACTAGAGAGAAATAGTCTATCAAGCTTTTTTAAAACAACAAGAGCTCGAAATTTATTAATTTCTGGAAAGCATGATTTATTGATGTTGTTAAAAATTGTTGTAGGTGACGAAAATTTGTATGAACAGTATCTATTTGATTTAGAATTTAGTCATCCTGGATGGTCTGGTATGGTTTCAGTAATCGACGAAAAACCAGATACCTTATTAGATAAAAGAAAAGTTACATTGTATGATTTAATTTATTTTGAGTTATTACTACAGATTGATATTTTGGATAATTATTATGGTGAAATTTGGTCACCTTTAGGATTACATGTGAACAAAAAAAATACAAAATTTTTAATTACTCCGAAAGAAACAGAATTATTTGAAATTTATAAACTGTGGCAAGAGATTTATGAAGAAAATTACTATCAACAAGTATTAAATGGTATAAAGCAAAATGTGAAAAGTATTCAAAGTACTGAGGTTTCTTTTCAGGCTGTTTTTTGTATCGATGATAGAGAGTGTTCAATTAGAAGGCATATTGAAGAAGTTGATAATACAGTAATGACTTATGGTACAGCAGGACATTTTAATTTAGAATTTTATTTTCAACCAAGTCAAGGACATTTTTACTCAAAAGTTTGTCCAGCAATGATTTCACCCAAAATATTAATTAAAGAAGAACTTAAAGAGAAACACTTACCTACGAATTTTCATTTTTCAAAATATGTAAATGGTTTGTTATTAGGTTGGATTTATACACATTTATTTGCAGTTTGGTCAATTTTTCAATTAATTATTGGTGTTTTTAAACCTTCTGAAAACAGTAGTACGGTTTCGTCGTTTAAACATATGAATAAAAATTCCCATTTGACGATTGAAAACATCAATAATGAAATATCAAAAGATGGACTTCAAATAGGTTTCAAACTCAATGAAATGGTTGATCGTCTGGAAGGATTATTAAGAAGTATAGGCTTGATTGATCATTTCGCACCAATTGTTTATTTTGTAGGTCATGGATCCAGTAGTGTGAACAATACTCATTATGCAGGTTATGATTGTGGTGCCTGTTCTGGAAGACCTGGATCAGTAAATGCTCGAGTAATAGCTGATATTGGAAATCGAAAGGAGGTTAAAGAACTATTGAGAAATAGAGGTGTTGTAATTCCAAATGACACTGTTTTTATTGGTAGTTTGCAAGATACAGCAAGAGATGAAATGGTATTTTATGACATTGAAAAATTGAATAATTTTCATACTGATAAACATAAAGAGAATGTAATAAAATTTGAAAAAGCATTATCAGAAAATGCAGTTGAGCGATCACGAAGATTTTTTTCAATAAATTCAAAAGGGAATAAACATAAAATACATGAGCATGTAAAAGATAGAACACTCTCTCTTTTTGAGCCACGACCAGAATATAATCATGCTACAAATAGTCTATGTATTGTTGGCAGACGAAGTTTTTCGAAAAATCTATTTTTAGATCGTAGAGCTTTTTTAAATTCATACGACTATACTTTGGATCAAGATGGTAAATATTTATTGGGGATTTTAAACGCTGTGGCACCAGTTTGTGGTGGGATAAATTTGGAATATTATTTTTCAAGAGTCGATAATGAAAATTTAGGAGCAGGAACAAAATTACCCCACAATGCTATGGGATTGATTGGGGTAGCAAATGGAACTGATGGAGATTTGAGAACAGGATTGCCGAATCAAATGATTGAAATTCATGATCCTTTAAGATTGTTAGTGATCGTTGAACATTTTCCTGAAATAGTTTTAGATACAATCCATAAAAACCCATCGACATTTCAATGGTTTGATAATGATTGGATTAAATTAATCGTTGTGAATCCTGAGACAAATGATTTTTTTGAATATTACAATAATAGTTTTCAAATAAAGAAATTAGTTGAGATTAAAATAAATAAATTATCTGAGCTTAAAAATGGTATTGAATCTTACACTGATAATATTCCAATTTTGAAAGTTTCTTAAAGTTAAGGGTGTTTTTTAACAAATTATTAGCAATTTATTATTGTCATCACTTGACTTTATTATTTACATTTGCTCTATGTATAGAATTTTCACAGGAAGGATTATTTGCATTGTAACTGTTTTATTAATGGTTACAGGCTTTTCTTTTTCTATGAATAATGTAAGTGAAATAAAGTTAAGTTCAGTTAAAATCAAAAAACTAACGTATTCGATCTCTCAAAATCAAGATGTTGATCCATTTACATATACAGAAATGGAGGAAATTGAAGATTTTGAGGAATTTGAAGATTTTACATTTTTAAATTCTTTTGATTTTCACAATTTAATATTTCCATCGATTCAATTAATTGAATTAAATCACTCGGATTTAACTAAATGTATTTTTGTTTATTACGACAAAAAGTCTGATTTCAAGTCTCCTAAATGGCTTACTCTCAAGAAAATTATTTTATAGAATTTCAGTTGAACGATAAGATTGTTAGGTAATTTATTACTTGAATTTTAATGTTTTATTTTCAATTAGAGTCATATGAATTTATATAAAGAGAGTGTTTATAACGAAGAAAACGTAATTTCTAAACTAAAGAGATTTTTACCTTTTCAGAATCCCCTAAAAGATTTTATTTTTCAGAATCTTTTGCAATCTTTTCAAGATCAGGATTTTCATGATGCTTTAAGAAAAGCTTCAGTGATTTTCGGGTATAAAAATTACTTGAAACTTGAAGAGTATAGAACCTTCTATGATAATGGGATAATAAAAAAAGATGTATTTAATCGAATAATTGACAATAAATATGGTGTTGAAAATCGTGAAAAATGGATTGAAAAATTAATCCATAAAGAATACAAGGATAAAATTGATTCTCGAATTGGTGTTGTTCGCGGTCATTGGAAAGAGCATTTTAAAATTGATTTAGATTCTTTAGTGCATCCACTTTTATTCCGAATTGTTTGTAGCTATTTAGATCAAGGTATTGCAATTTGGAATTTTCCAGCAGGGAATAATGGTTTTTTAGCATCAATTAAAGAGCTTGAAAAAAATAGTTTGACAAGTTTTTTTAAAAATGAAAGAGCCAAACGATTACTTTTAGAAGATAAGTGTTCATTGTCTGAATTATTAGAAATCTTAGTTGGTAATGAGGAAAATTACGAGCATTATCTATTTGATCAACAATTTGCTCATCCAGGTTGGTCAGGTATTGTTTCTGTAATTGAAACAAATCCATCGACTTTATTGGATACTAAAAAAATATCCTTAGAAGAATTTATTCGCTTTGAGTTATTATTGGAAATTGATGCTTTAGACTCTTACTTTACAGATATTTGGTCTCCGCTATGTCATAAAATAAAATTAAATTTTGAAGGTGTATTTGATCCAGTGCCTGAAACAGAATTTTTCGAAGTAATTAGTGTATTACAAGATGCTTATGAATGGTCATATTATGACGAAGTTTTGTCTGGTATTTCGAAATCAGGATCTTATGAAATTGAAAATAGTGATCGATCATTTCAAGCTGTTTTTTGTATCGATGATAGAGAATGTTCAATTAGAAGACATGTTGAATCAACAGATTTAAAATGCGAAACTTTTGGAACTCCAGGTCATTTTAATGTTGAATTTTATTTTCAACCTGAACACAGTAACTTCCATACAAAAGTTTGTCCCGCACCTGTTACACCAAAATTTTTAATTAAAGAATTTGAAAAATCGGAAAAAAACAAGAAAGATTTTCATTTCTCTAATCGAGCAAATGGTTTAGTACTAGGGTGGATTTATACACATACTTTAGGATTCTTTTCTGTGTTTAAATTGTTTGCAAGTGTTTTCAGACCTACAAAAACAGCTTCATTTGTTACTGCTTCTAAACATATGGATCCAAATTCAACTTTAACTATTGAATCAAAAGGAGAAACTTCTGAAGATGGTTTGAAGATTGGTTTTACGTTAGACGAAATGGTTGAGAGAGTCTATAATTTATTGCTAAGTATAGGTTTAACAGAAAACTTTTCTCCATTAGTATACTTTATTGGTCATGGTTCAAGTAGTGCAAACAATCCTTTTTATGCAACGATGGATTGTGGAGCTTGTTCTTGTCGACCAGGATCGGTTAATGCTAGAGTCATTAGCTTCATGTCTAATAAAAAAGAAGTTCGAATTGAATTGGCTAAAAAAGGTATTATAATTCCAGAGGAAACTCAATTTTTAGGAGGTCTTCATGATACAGCAAGAGATGAAATTATTTACTTTGATGAATCTATTTTGAGTATTGAAAATCAAAAGAGACATGATGAAAATCAAAAAACTTTTTTAATTGCATTGGAACAAAATGCAAAGGAAAGATCTCGTCGATTTAAATCTATTAATACAAAGAATTCAGCAAAGAAAATTCACAAACAAATTCTTACGAGAACAGTTTCTCTTTTTGAGCCAAGACCTGAATTAGATCACGCTACTGCAACACTTTGTATTGTTGGAAGAAGAAAAATAACAAAAAATGTATTTTTAGATAGAAGAGCTTTTTTAAATTCTTACGATTATCGAAAAGATCCAGAAGGTAAAAGTTTGTTACCTATTTTAAATGCTGCTACTCCTGTTTGTGGAGGTATTAATTTGAATTATTATTTTTCTAAAGTTGATAATCAGAATTTAGGAGCAGGTACTAAATTACCACATAACGTCATGGGATTATTTGGAGTTTCAAATGGAACGGATGGTGATTTAAGACCTGGATTGCCTATTCAAATGATTGAATTACATGACCCTGTGCGATTAATGATGGTAGTTGAGCATTTTCCGGAAGTTGTATTAAATGTTATTAAAACAAATCCATCCACATATGAATGGTATGAAAATAAATGGTTGAATTTGGTAGTGTTAAACCCAGAAACAAAAGAATATTTTGTTTTTAATCAAGGTAAATTTATGAACTACACACCAGTTAATTTGGATATCAAAAAAATAAATGATGTCAATGCTGTGATCGAATCAACTCATTTAAATTTACCTGTTTATCTATTAAATAATTAAAGTTATGGGATATATAATTCATCTTTTCATATTGATTCCTTTTATAGGTTTTATTGTGAGTTTAGTTTTACCGAGAAAAAATGAAAAGTTAATATCAAGAGTATCTTTTCTAACAATTGGAGCTCATTTGCTTTTCTCAATTTATTTCATTAGTACTTGGTTAATGAGTGGAATGAAAGACATCGATTTTAAAGAATTCTCAATATTTAGATCTGGAAATTACGATTTTTATATAGATATTCATTTTGATGTAATCACTATGACTTTTCTAATTGTTGGATCGATATTAACTTTTTTGGTTTCAGGATTTAGTAGATTGTATCTTCATAGAGAACATGGATATCGAAGATTCTTTTCAACGCTTTTGTTTTTCTATATAGGTTACAATATTATTATTTTCGCAGGAAATTTAGAAACCATGTTTATTGGCTGGGAAATTTTAGGAATTTCTTCATTTTTATTAATAGCGTTTTATAGAGAAAGATATTTGCCAGTAAAAAATGCTGTTAAAGTCTTTTCAATTTATCGAATCGGAGATGTTGGATTAATATTAGCGATGTGGCTAAGTCATCACTTTTGGCAAGCAAATATTTCATTTAAAGATATGTCGGATGCTCAAGTTTTAAGTGAGCATTTATCACAACACAGTTTAATTGGAATTATTATTTCGTTAATGATTTACATGTCTGCCGCTGCTAAGTCTGCACAATTGCCTTTTTCTTCATGGTTGCCACGTGCAATGGAAGGTCCAACTCCTTCAAGTGCAATTTTCTACGGATCATTATCAGTTCATATTGGTGCATTTATCATGATGAGAACATTTCCTTTTTGGGAACATCAAATTTCATTTAGAGTTTTCGTTGTTGTAATTGGAATCATCACAAGTATTTACGCTATTTTAACTTCTAGAGTACAATCTTCTATTAAAAGTCAAATAGCTTATTCTTCAATGGCACAAATAGGGTTGATATTTATTGAAATTGCCTGTGGTTTGCAGGAAGTTGCTTTGATTCATATTGCAGGAAATGCATTTTTAAGAACGTATCAGTTATTGGTTTCTCCATCAGTTGTAAGTTATAAAATTAGAGAACAGTTTTACAACTTTGTTCCTCATCAAAAGACAATTGAAGATTCTTGGCCAAAACGATTTGAATATACAATTTACATGTTGAGTTTGAAAGAATGGAATTTAGATACGTTTATGTATACTCGTTTATGGAATCCATTAAAGAGATTTGGTAAGAAATTAAACTTTTTGACTTTTAAAAATGTATTTGTTTTCTTTTTTATCATAATGTTTTTAGGATTTACATTGTTATTCAATGAAAGTTTAATTTCTGAAGAGTTAGAAAATTATGTTCCAACAGTTCTGGCTTTCATTGGTCTTGTTGCTGTGATAAAAGCTTTTACAGAAAGAAACAGTGTTCGTTTAAGTTGGAGTTTAGTAATTATCAATCATCTTTTAGTTGCTATGGCTATTTCGTTTAATGAGCATTTTGACGTTTCACATATAATGTTGTATTTAAGTGGTGTCATCGTCTCAGGAATAATAGGTTTTTTCTGTATTCAACGTTTAAGAGGGTTAGAGAAATGGGTAAGTTTAGATAAATTTTATGGTCACTCATATGAACATCCAAAATTGACTATGATATTTTTTATTGCTTGTCTAGGTTTGTCAGGTTTTCCAATTACACCAACATTTATTGGTATAGATTTAATTTTCTCCCATATACACGAAGAACAAGTATTGTTAGCATTCTTTGTTGCATTAAGTTTTATTTTAAATGGTCTAGCTGTTATGAGAATTTACGCTAGAATTTTCTTAGGTCCGCATGTGAAAAAATATCACAGTATTGCAAAACGATCTTTTTAATTAGTACAAACAAAAATCAAAAATATAAATTATGAATAATAAAAGTAAAATCCCA
>CANGHX010000012.1 GCA_947453715.1 Flavobacteriales bacterium
ATTCCCTGTAGCTCCACCAAATTTTGCAGAAAAAGGAATGTTTTTTAAGATGTCAATTTGTTTTTGTAAACGCTCAGAAAAAACTTGAATCTCTTTCCCCAAACGTGTTGGAGAAGCTGGTTGACCATGTGTTCTAGCTAACATTGGGATGTCTTTCCACTCCGATTGAATTGTAGTTAGTTTTGTAACTAATTTGTTTACAAATGGCAAATATACTTGCTCAATCGCTTCTTTTAATGAAAGAGGAATTGACGTGTTATTGATATCTTGAGAAGTTAATCCAAAATGGATAAATTCTAAATATTTTTCTAAACCTAAAGCTGTCATTTTCTCTTTCAAGAAATATTCAACCGCTTTCACATCATGATTTGTAACTTTTTCAGTGTCTTTGATCCATAAAGCATCCTCTTCTGAGAAATTAGTACACAATGCTCTCAAATCAGCATATTTAGCTTTTGGAAAATCACTTAAAGGTTCTATTCCTGCATCTACTAAAGCAATAAAATACTCAACCTCTACAATAACACGGTATTTAAACAAACCAAATTCAGAAAAAAACGGCTGTAATTCTTGTGTTTTAGAATGGTATCTTCCATCTACTGGAGAAATTGCTGTAAGTGCGTTTAAAATCATTATTTACGTATTAATTTATCTAACTATCTATGTTAAAAACAATCTGTATTTTTCAAAAAAGAAAGGTCAAAGATAGTAATTCCATATGAACTTTGGCTTAGTTTAACGATAAAGTTGGATACCTATTTTATCAACAAAATAGATTAAGTTTTAAAGATAACTTAGGTATTATTCATTTATTTGTATCTTTATTTCCAAAATCAAATTTTGTTATAATTATCATATGTATTTAAGATTACTTTTCGGTTTATTTATCGCTACTATTTCATTTAATGCAAGTGCTATTAATGTTTCTTTAATTACACCTCCAGATTCTACTGCGAAACTGTTAGACAAAGCTGGAGCAATGCTTCTAGTGGACGAAGGAAGAACAATGTTTGATGAAGGAAAAGTAAAAGATGCTTTAAATCTTTTTAGAGAAGCTGCTGCTAAAGATCCGTATAGCTGGAAACCAACTTATTGGATTTCAAGTTGTCACTTACATATGTCAAATTTTGGTTTTGCGTTGAAATATGCCAAAGAATCGTTGCATACTGACCCGGAAAATGTTGATAAAGAAGTTTTTGAGATCATTGGACAAAGTTTTCACAACATTGGACAAGTTGATTCAGCACTTGTATATTATAATAAATGTTTGACCTTATTATCAAAAACAAGAATTAAAGAGTTAAAAATCAACGAAAAAATTGATCAATGTAATTTATACAAATCAGAAAAGGCTGCAGGTAAAAAATCATTACGAGTAAAATTAAATGGTGAAGTGAATACAGGATTTAATGAATACGCACCTATTTTGGCAAAAGGTGGAAAAGAGCTCTACTTTACTTCTAGAAGAAATAACACAACTGGCGGTTTATCAAATCCTGATGATCAAGAATTCTTTGAGGATATTTATAGAGCCGAATGGAATGGTGATGATCAAAAATGGGATAGTGTTACAAATGAAATCGACCGAATTAATTCTGATGGATTTGATGCAATGTCATTTATCACGGCTAATGGATTACATGCATATACAACTTTAAATACAGCAATGCTTGACTCAAAACATAAAACAAAAAGTGGAGAAATATGTGAAATTGATTTTACAGATAAAGGAAAATGGTCAACACCTAAAATAATAAACAACAAATCAATAAACACACCATATGGTGAGTCAAGTGCATCAGTTACTGCAGATGGAAATACAATGTATTTTATGTCAGATAGAAATTATGATAAAAAATTAAAAGAAATTTATGTCGTACATAAAAATGGTAAACATTGGGGAACAGCTATCGCATTGTCTGATAGTATAAACACTAAAGGCGACGAAACAACCCCATTCATTACTCCTGATGGAAAATATTTATTTTTCAGTTCAAATGGTCACCCAGGAATGGGAGGATTAGACATTTTTGTTTCTGAAAATTTAGGCGAGAATGTTTGGTCAACTCCAGTAAATCTTGGTATTATCGTAAACACTGTAAACAACGATTCTCATTTCCAATATTACCCAGAAATGAAAAAAGCTGTTTTAGCTGGTTCAGAAGTAATCGGACAAAAATCAAGTTTAGACATTTACGAAGTGGATATGAGTAGCTTTTCTTATCCTAAGAGATAATAATAGTTGAAATACTTTGAAGCAGGATCAAAAATCCTGCTTTTTTTTTATATATGACCTAAATTGAACTTAATAATTCCACTATTTTAAGAAAGTATTTTAAGTCTTACAAAATACCAACACGATTGATTACTTTTTAGATTATATTTTCTAGATTTGGATTATCGATGTCGCAGGATTGCAAATCCAGCGAAGCGAGGCTCATTTAATTTTAAAATTATTCATGATCATGTCGGAAAATATTGGTAATGTATCCTGCAACTTCACTTTTGCAAAGCTTCTCAAGATTTTCAGAGATTATCATCTTGGCTTAATAAATATGTTATCTATACCTTATAATCCTCCAACACGTTAATTTTATGTTTATTAAATTTTTTCTCTATATAAGTTTATTTATTTTTAATATTTCAATAATATTTGCTCAAGATGAAGTATATAATAGAAAAATAAAAACTACTTTTTATGAGTATTATATTGATTCGAATGATTTTTTAAAAAAAATTGAAAATGAACAATTGTCAGTTTATTTGAAAAACAATTATAATTTAACTAATTTTTATAGAAATAATGATGAGAATACTTTTATTTTTTCTAAACCGTTTGATAAAGATTATGATTATGACATTTCAATAAAATTTATAGATAATTTGTGTATTGTGAATGTCATCAATAATGGGGGAATGGTAATTTCAAATTCATTTGTAGATGTTTGGGAGATTAGTAATGGTTATTATTATTTAAAATTTATAGAACTAACTACTCCAATAAAAGAGAATGTGATAGAGTTTGCTTTTAAACCAAAAACACCAAGATGAGCTGAATTATAGACACTACATGTTCAAAATCAGCAGAGCGAGGACTAGAAAGTTTTAATATTGATTAAATAACTTAAATTAATAGAATGGATGAGGAACTATTTTCCAAAATTAGAATAAATAAATTTGAAGAAGGCTACAAAATTATTATTTCTAATATTAAATGGAATTTATATAAAGTTTATATTCTATTGTTTTCGATATTTTTCAATTATTTTATTTGGTTTGGTATTACATATAATGTTAAAAGTTTTATTTCTATATTTTTTATGTTACCATTTTTCATATTGGGACTTGCATTATTTGTTTATTTCTTATTTATAAAATTTGGGCAAATTATAATAATTTATAATAATAAAATAATTAAGGTTAGGTGGAAATTGTTTAATTTCAGATATTCAAAATGGAACAGAAGTGAAAATTTAGTCCAAATAATAGAAACTAAATTGAGTGACGAAACTCATTTACCTAGAAGTGTAATAGAGTTTCTTTTTAAAAAGGACATAAAAATTAAATTTGGGTCCTATCTGATTGATTCAGAACGTAAATGGTTAATTCATAAATTAAATGAAATTAGAAATTGTGAAAAAGTTTAAAATATAGCTTCTCCAAGCTAAGCTGGATTTACAATCCTGATCTAATAAAAAACTCAAATTTGTAGCGGAAAACAAAGAATAAACGTCCATTAATCCACGCTATGCCTCATTACTTCGATAAAAACTCAGTAAAGAATTCAAAGCTAGATCATTAGAAGAAATTAGAAGTACACACCCGAAGAATCATGCTCAAAATAGTTGTTTACAGGTAGGGTGAAGCAACAGTTTCCACTCCTAAAAAACCACTCTTACTCTACTCCTTAACTATCAAACCGCTTTCAACAAATCCATCTTCTTCAATTTCAAGCTCGTTTGTTTCTTTGTAATTTTTATTTTAGAAATAGTATCATTAATTCTTAAACGCTCTTCAGAGGGAAGTATTGTTAAAATAAGATATTCCAATTTTATATCAAAAAGACGGTGTATGATAATTAAATCTTTATTAGAAAATGGATAAACACCATTCATTAATTGAGAAATATACGATTTTCCGTGCCCTAAAATTACTCCAAATTCTTGTTGTGTTAAACCAAATTCAGACAAGCGCTGTTGAATGTGTTCTTTTCGATTTAATAAAAACACACGCTCTTGTTCTGCTATAAAAGTTGCATAATCACTTTCTTTCAATTGAACTTCAGAAATTTCAACTTCTGGATTCCAATTCCTCTTTTCAAAATCAATGATTAATTGTTTTAGTTCTAATCTAAGCTTATTTAGTTCTTTATCTTCTTTCGCTAATAAACGTAGTTTTCTCAATAAAATAGATGCCCGTTCAAATTCCAATTCGTTTGAAATAACACCTTTTTTTAAAAGTTTTTTTATGTCTAATTGTGTTTTCATCTTTCAAAATTTATAGTTAATCAATCCATTCATTTACTTTCAACCATTTACGGATGACATCCTTATTATTCTTAAACACCAACTCATATTCATCATGAGAGCCGCACCAAACAACTGCCGCTTCTTCAAATTCTCCAAATTCAATTAGTATCAAAGATCGATGGATATGTAAATCAAAAAAGTAAAAATCTTCATGGACGCAATCCGCATCTTTTCTCGCTAAAACCATTTCAGATTTATCTTTCCAATTCGAATTTTCAATTTCAAAAATTAATTTTTCAATCTGAATGATCAACAGAGTGTTTCCTATATTTTTCTTTTTTAATTTTAATAATTTATGTGTTCCGGTTAGTTTCATTTCTATGCAAATATAGAAATAAAGTTATAAAAAAATCATAACATTTAATTTAATTCAATAAAAATTCTTGCAATTTTATGAATCAATTAACTCAAATGCTCTTTACTATGAATCTGCGATATTCATTATACTAGAACTAAAGTTTTGTACTTTGCTCTTTGAAAATAGAATAGGAAATAAGTCACTTCTTGAAATTATAGGCTAACTTCATTGCATGAACATTTTATCTCCCGCTGAGCTTGCATTTACGAAGTAGATATGAGTAGCTTCTCTTATCCTAAGAGGTAATAATAGTTGAAATACTTTGAAGCAGGATAAAAAATCCTGCTTTTTTTTATATGACCTAAATTGAACTTAATAATTCCACTATTTTAAGAAAGTATTTTAAGTCTTACAAAATACCAACACGATTGATTACTTTTTAGATTATATTTTCTAGATTTGGATTATCCATGCCGCAGGATTGCAAATCCAGCGGAGCGAGGCTAATTGGTAAATTTTATGAAAACAAAAACTATTTTATTTTTTTTAGTATTATCCATTTATATTAATTCATGTATATCAGATTTGCCTAATGGTGCTTGTGATAATGATAAAATCATGTATGAAGAGCAGTGGGATTATATAGTTGAAAATGTTTTTAAACACAGTCAATTTAAAGCAACATATGTAATTGAAACTAATAATGGTAAACAATTAATATTTTGTCCAATACAAGGAATTGTTTCAAATGCAGAAAAAGGTGACCAAATAGTGAAAGCAAAAAATAGCGAAATTGCTTTTTTAATTAAATCAAGAGGAAATTTCAAAGATACAATAAGCAGTAGAATATTCTCTCCTACATGTGATAACGAGATTATTAAAAAAAAATAGGTAGGAAGTAGGTAAAGTAATTTATCAAACTGGGTAATGTATAAAAATGGAGCTTTTTGATAACGTGCATTTTTAACTTGTTGATTTTGGTAATGTTTCAGAATGTAGCTTTTAAGGATTATAAAATTTTAAAGTTCTGATTTTTAGGTGTAAATCGTTTCGAGTATATTGATTGTAATATACACCCGCTGCGATGAATTTGCAATGCTTCGCTAAATGTGAACTTAAGTCTGTATCGAAAAACAAAACTTCCACAATCCACGCTAACCCGCCATTAAAACGCAGGCCTAGCTTCTCCCGCTGAGCTGGATTTGCAATCCTGCTCTAATAAAAAACTCAAATTTGTGGCGAAAAACAAAGAATAATGTTTATCAACCCAAAACAGAATTAATTATTTTACGATAACCAATTTATAGGAATATAATTTCTCTGCTTGAACTTTAACTATATATCCACCTTCAGGTATATCTTTTGTTTGTAAAGAAAATTGGTAATTATTGATATTCTTTGCATTGAAAACTACGTTACCTTTTTTATCGATCAAATTAACTTCTTCGATTGGCAATTTTGAATTTATGATTGACACTTCTGCATTCATCGACGGATTTGGAAAGATTGAAATCAATTGCTCCGCTTCAATTTCGTTCAAACCAACATAATTTGCATTAAATTTTGCAACAAATGCATCTCCAGAATTATTCGGACTATTAATTTGAATAGCATTAGAACCAAAAGTGGTTGGAACACTTGAAAAATCTCCTGCAACTAGTATATTTCCCAAATTGTCTATCGCAATTGCTCCAGCATTTTCACCTGAATTACCACCTATTTTCTGATTAAAAATAGCTGTACCATTTGCATCATAAGTCACCATGAAAATCTCGTTGCTTCCCCCAAAAGATAATGCTCCTAAACCGAAATTCAATCCTGGACCATCGTTTCCTCCTACAACATAAACATCTCCATTAATATCCGTCACAATACTTTTACCACTTTCAGAAAATGATGCATTCCCTGCACTTTTCGCCCAAATAACACTTCCTAATTGATTCATTTTAGCTATTACAACGTCCGTTTCAAAACCAAGTGAAGTTCCAGAATTTGTAACTACAATTCCTCCAAAAGAAACCGATGCACTATTAATTTCTCCCGTAAAATAGATATTATCATCGTTACTTACAGTGACAGAATTAATTTGTTCATTCCCTGATCCACCATATGAATTTGCCCAAACTACCGAACCATCAGTATCATATTTCCCTACAAAAACGTCGTATGAAGTGTATGGATTACCATTCGTCAATGTATAAGTTCCAACTTGAACTGTTGCACTTGAAAAAGCTCCAACGATTACAAGTGAATGATTACTTGTCAATGCACAACTATTAATACTATACATTCCTGCAATTTCTCTATGCCAGATGATTGTTCCATCAGAATTTAATTTAAAGAGAAAAGAATCGCCTCCAGCCCCAGTAATCGTTTGCCCACCAAAAGTAAATGAACTACTATTATATTCTCCAACTAAATAAAGATTCCCACTTGAATCAATTGATAAATCCTCTCCTGTTTCGGAATAAGTTCCTGAGGATACTTTAGACCATAAAATAGTACCTTGTGAATCTAATTTAATTAAAAACAAATCATTATAACCTGAACCTAAGTTAGTATAGGTAGTAGAACCAATTGAGATTGATCCACCTGAAGTATGACCTAAAACATATATATTTCCTGATTGGTCAGTTACGATTGAATTTATTCCTTCATCTCCATTTCCTCCAAAACTTTTAGCCCATTGTAAGTTACCAGTAGCATCGTATTTAACAATGAAGGCATCAGTATGAGTTCCCGAATTAGAATTATTTGTTAAAACTGTTGAATCAAAGTTTAATGTTGGACTGTAAAACCACCCACCACTTATTACGTTATTGTTAGCATCAGTCGTCACAGTTTTTGCTGCATCGTATGAACTTCCCACTCCATTTTTTGCCCATGAACAAATGTTTGTTTGAGCGATCGAAGTCGATACTAAAGTAATTGTAAGAAATGCGAAAGTGGCAATGGTAGTTTTCATGTTTATTAATTCTATTAAATATTTTTCAAATACAAACTTAGTTAAAAAGTTTGATTACTAAACTAATCTACAAACTTTCCAATACCTTCTCATTAACATGTCCTTTCGTTGCTAAAAACTGAACGAAATGCTTTAATTTTAATTTAATCTCTTTTGGATCCCAATCCGTCAATCCTTCCCATTTGACGTGCAATAAGAACTTTTTATTCGCATTGGAAACCGTTATTTCTTCAAAAGAAAGATGATCAGTAAAATCTTTGATATGTTTCACAAAAAGAGTCGCCACACGATAATGACCACTGATTGCCCCAGTTGACATTTTATCTTCTTCCAATTGTTGTTTGAAAACTTCAATCAATTCAGTTAATTCCTGAATAAAGGAGTCTTTTTGATCCCAGAAGGCCTGATCTGTTTTTGTTGGTTTCATTTTTATTAGTTAATAATGTAAAGGAGTATCTATTTATCACCTCCCTTAATCCCTCCTCAAGGAGGGAAATAAAAAAGCCATTCACTTTGTGAATGGCTTAAGCTGTATAGAGTTCCCTAAGGTTACTTAATTATTTTTTAATTGTTTCCACAATTGCTTTGAATGCTTCCGGTTGGTTCATTGCTAAATCAGCAAGAACTTTACGGTTCAATTCAATTCCACTTTTGTGGATAGCACCCATGAATTGAGAATAGCTCATTCCGTGTTGACGAGCACCCGCGTTGATACGAGCGATCCATAAAGAACGGAAATTTCTTTTCTTTTGCTTACGACCTTCGTATGCGTAATTTAATCCTTTTTCAATTGCATTTTTAGCAACTGTCCAAACATTTTTTCTTCTTCCAAAGTAACCTTTGGCAAGCTTCATAAAGTTCTTTCTACGAGCTCTTGAAGCAACATGGTTTACCGATCTTGGCATAATTTTTTAGTTTTTTGATAGTGAGTGTTTCATTGTCGCAGAAAACTTTGTACTCAAATATCGGGTTAACAATACTAAACCAGTCTGATCATTCAGACTATTTTTTATTAGTACATTACTGCACTAATGATTGTGTATAATCGAAAGCAAAGCTTTCAATTATTTCATACACAATTGTAATTTGATATTTGACATATCAGCAGGATGAACTAATCCAGCTTTCGTCAAATTTCTTTTTTGCTTTGTCGACTTCTTAGTTAAGATGTGACTTTTAAAAGCGTGTTTTCTTTTAATTTTACCACTTCCAGTTACAGTGAATCTCTTCTTTGCACTAGATTTAGTTTTCATTTTTGGCATCTCTCTTCGTTTTTAAAGTTTACCTCTATACAACCTTCAAAGACTTTAAGATTTAAAGATCAAAGATTTTAAGACAAGATTATATATATTGTCTTTTGGTCTTATGTCTTTAAGTCTTTTGTCTAAATTATTTTTTCTTAGGATTAATCATAATGATCATTCGTTTCCCTTCCAATTTCGGCATTTGCTCTACAGCACCGATATCTTCCAATTCAGTAACGAATTTCAACAATAATAATTCTCCTCTATCTTTAAATACAATAGTACGTCCTCTAAAGAATACATAAGCTTTCAACTTACTTCCTTCTTCTAAGAATTTACGTGCATGTGCTAATTTAAAGTTAAAATCGTGCTCATCAGTATTTGGTCCAAAACGGATTTCTTTGATGACAATTTTACTTTGTTTCGCTTTTAATTCTTTCTCTTTACGCTTTTGATTGTATAAGAACTTACGATAGTCCATAATCTTACACACAGGAGGAACAGCATTTGGAGAAATCTCAACTAAATCTAACTCTTGTTCTTCAGCTAATTGAATTGCCTCAGATGTTTTCATTACTTGTGGTTCTTGTCCTTCAAATACAATTCTCACTTCACGAGCAGTAATTTTCTCGTTAATCTTGTGCTTATCGTTATCTTCTCTCTTTAAATTTGGTTTTCTAAAGTCTTTTCTCATTCAATTTATTATGCGTTTATTGATAATTCGATTTCAATCGCTTTTTGAACTAATTGTCCAAACTCTTCAATCTTCATTGATCCTAAATCTCCTTCACTTCTTTGGCGAACAGAAACTTCCTCATTTTCAGCTTCTTTATCTCCAACAATTAACATGAAAGGTATTTTCTTCAATTCTGAATCACGAATTTTTTTACCTATTTTCTCACTACGATCGTCAACGAAACCGCGAATATCGGAATTATTTAGCAATTCTAAAACTTTTTCTGCATACTCGTTGTATTTATCACTGATCGGAAGAATAGCAACTTGCTCTGTTGTCAACCATAATGGGAAGTCACCAGCACAATGTTCTAACAACACTGCAACAAATCGTTCCATCGAACCGAACGGTGCTCTATGCAACATTACTGGTCTGTGTTTTTGATTGTCAGCTCCTGTATATTCTAATTCAAAACGCTCTGGTAAATTGTAATCAACTTGGATTGTTCCTAATTGCCACTCTCTTCCTAAAGCATCTTGTACCATGAAATCTAATTTTGGTCCGTAGAAAGCTGCTTCTCCTAATTCAACAACAGTTGGTAAACCTTTTTCTGCTGCTGCTTCGATGATTGCATTTTCAGCTTTCGTCCAGTTTTCGTCTGTTCCAATGTATTTTGTTGGATTTTCAGGATCTCTCAATGAAATTTGAGCTTTGAAATTATCGAATTTTAATGTTTTGAAAATATATAACACTAAATCAATTACTTTCTTGAACTCATCTTTTACTTGATCTTGACTACAGAAAATATGTGCATCATCTTGTGTGAAACATCTTACACGTGTTAAACCATGTAACTCACCACTTTGCTCATATCTATAAACTGTTCCAAATTCCGCAAAACGAATTGGTAAATCTTTGTAAGAACGAGGTCTAGTTTTGAAAATCTCACAGTGATGAGGACAGTTCATTGGTTTTAACAAGAACTCTTCGTTGTCATCAGGTGTATTGATTGGCTGAAATGAATCAGCACCATATTTTTCGTAATGCCCAGAACAAACGTACAATTCTTTACTTCCAATATGAGGAGTAATTACTTGACTGTAACCTGCTTTTTTCTGTGCTTTTTTCAAGAAGTTTTCTAATCTTTCTCTTAAAGCTGCACCTTTTGGTAACCATAATGGAAGCCCTTGCCCTACTCTTTGTGAGAACGCAAATAAATCCATTTCTTTACCTAATTTACGGTGATCTCTTCTTTTTGCTTCTTCAACTTTCTCTAAATATTCAGTTAATTCAGCTTGTTTCGGAAATGTAATACCGTAAATACGTGTTAATTGTTTGTTTTTTTCGTCTCCTCTCCAGTAAGCACCTGCAATAGATGTTAATTTTACTGCTTTGATGAATCCTGTATCAGGAATATGTGGTCCACGACATAAATCAGTAAATTCTCCTTGTGTATAGAATGTGATATTTCCATCCTCTAAATTCTCAAGTAATTCTAATTTATATGGATCTTCTTTTTCTGTGAAATATGCAATCGCTTCCGCTTTAGAAATTTCTTGACGAACAAATTTATTTTTTTGTTTCGCCAATTCTTTCATTTTCTGCTCGATTTTCTCTAAATCTTTTTCAGAAATAGTATTTTCTAAAAAATCAACATCATAGTAAAAACCATTAGCAACTGGAGGTCCGATCGCTAATTTAACTCCTGGATAATAAAATTCAATTGCTTCAGCCATTAAATGCGCTGATGAATGCCACATAGTAGATTTACCATCCGTATCGTTCCAGGTCAACAATTGTAAGGTCGAATCTTCAGTAATGGTTCTCGTTGAATCAACAACTACTCCATTTACTTTTGCTGCTAGTACGTTTCTAGCCAATCCTTCTGAAATGCTCATTGCTACATCATGTGCTGTAACACCTGCATTAAATTGTTTTACTGTTCCGTCAGGAAGTGTAATATTAATCATGACATTTAAAAATTATGCTTACAAAGTTAAGTGATTTAGTTAAATACAGATGATACTTTGGTGTTTATTTTCAATAGAATAGTGAAAAACAAAAAAAAGCTCCAATCTTAAGTAGATTGAAGCTTTCTTATTTTTATTAACTAAGCTTATTTTTTCAAAAGTCCAACGCAAATTTTCATTCTAATAATACGTTTTGCTGAAGCATCTACTTTTGCTTTAAATTCTTTGTCTTCGTTGTATTTTTTGATCAAATCCGCATGTGCTTTTTTAGCATCCAAAGGCATTAATACGATGTCACAACCTGCATTCACCGCTTTCACTTCTGCTTGTGGAATCGAAGCTACACCTCCCATATTCATTGCATCTGTTACGATTAATCCTTTGAAACCATACTCTTCTCTCAACAATCCTTTTACAATAATCTCTGAAGTTGTCGCTGGCATTCCTTTAGTGTCGTATTTTGAATTGTTTTTTACACCAATGTGCGCCACCATGATTGATAATACTCCATTTTTGATTAATTCAGGATAATTTCCAATCTCTTTCAATTCTCCATCAATCATTTGTAGCGATTTATGTGTATCTCCAGAAACTAAACCGTGACCAGGAAAATGTTTCGCTGTTGCCAAAATGTTGTGCGCTTGAGTTTCTTGAATAAACGCATTTGACCAAGGAATAATGTTCGCAGGAACTTTTCCAAAACTTCTAAATCCAACCGTTGTATTAGGCGACATGTCTACAACTGGTGAAAAATTATAATTAATCCCAATTGCATTTAAATCTGAAGAAATTGTTTTTGCACAAGCAGTAACCTCATCGATTGAAGTCATTTCGTTTGCTTTTTTCACCTTAACTGAACCTTCGATTTTTCTATTTACTAGACTTGGTTCCGCATCAGCACTATATAAAAATGGAATATTTCCAATTGAATCATTCATTGCTTCGAAATTCTTGATCCATGATGTGAAAACATCTTTTGTTCCATTTAACATCAAAACACCACCAATAATTCGATCATTAATGTGTTGTTTAATTGTAGCTTCTGTCTGACCTAAACGTCCAACAGCTGGCATAATTAACTGAGCAACAATTGCTGTATCATCTAAAGAAGCAAAAATCTTTTCAACTTCTGCATCTAAGTCTTTATTTTCAGTTAAATAATCTGAAAGTTTAAATTCGATTGAATGTTTTGGAATCTCAATTTTCTTTCTTTGAGGTGCTAATTCTTTATTTTGACCTTGAGAACAAGCTAAAAACAAAAACATTCCTATTGATCCGATTGCTGCAATTTTTTTCATTTTTTTCATAATAAGAACTGCAAAGGTAACAGCTTTCAATCGAACTTTATTCATATCACTTAGAGTTTATCAAGTATGAGTTGTCAATAATTAAGCCGCTTTTTGAAATTTTGGACTTCTTCCGAAATTTCGGAATCGCTCAGTCTTAAATTTTGGATTTTAGATTTTGAATTTTGGAGAAACCTTATTCTCTAATTAAACCAATAAAAAAGGGATTTCGAACTAATTCAAAATCCCTTTTCTTTATAACATCCTTTTAATTTCCTTTTATTTCAAATTCAGTTCTTCGGTTTTGTTGTTTTCCTTCGTCAGAAGAATTTGAGGCAATTGGTCTACTTGAACCATAACCTTTTGCAGTCATTCTAGCAGCTACAACTCCTTTACTTACTAAATAAGCAACAACTGCTTCTGCTCTTTGCTGAGATAATGTTTCGTTAATAGTTGCAGAACCAGTGTTATCTGTATGCCCTGAAATTTCAATTTTCAACGTTGGAACATCTTTCATTAATTTCACTAAACGATCTAACTCTGCATTTGATTCAGCTCTTAAAACAGCTTTACCCATGTCAAAAAAGATATTTCGAAGTGCAATTTTACTTCCGATAGCAATGTTTTTCAACTCGATTACTGTGTTTACTAAATTATCTCCACTTCCTGTTGGAATGTCAAAGTTTTCTGAGTGAAACAAATAACCCTTCGCTTTTACAGCAATACCGTAATTCTTTCCTGAAATCAATGTGATAATGAATTTACCTGTCGCGCTATTCGTTGTGAATGTTTCAATAATTTTACCAGTAGCATTGTCCGTAATTTCAATTTCTGCTTCAACAGGTTTCTTTGTCATTGCATCAATAGTCGTTCCTTTGAATACTGTAAATGATTTTTTATTTACATCTACCGCAGCTTCAATCTGATGATCTTTCACTGGCATAGCAACTGAAGCTAATAAATAATCTTCTACATCAAAAATTGGTTTTTTCTCAGGTCCCCAGAAAGTTACTTTATAAATATCGTAACCACCTTTTCCTCCTTCACGATTAGATGCGATGTAAGCAAATTTCCCATTCGCCGTTGAAGCAAAAAAGAAGTCATCATAAGGTGTATTAATTGGATAGCCCATATTTACTGGTTTAGACCAAGATCCTTGCATTCTTTTTGAAACAAAAATATCAAAACCTCCCATTGATTCATTCCCTTCAGAAGCGATGTACATTGTTTCTCCATCGATGTGAATGTAAATTGGTCCATCATCAAATTTAGAGTTAACAATACTTACAGAAGATGCTGTCATAAAATCTTTTAACATTTTATTTTGCATCGCTGAATTCATAATATCGTACCCATTCTCTTTGCTATCATTATCTCTAGCAAAATAAATACTCCAACCGTCACTACTATATGAAGCAAAACGCTCGTTCGACTTCGGAGATGAAATTAAAAAACTCAAAGCTACAGGATCAGACCAATTTAAACCTTGTAATTTAGATTCAAAAATATCTGTTTGACCTGCAACATCTCTGTGTAATAGCATACTTGTTCCGCTGTAATTCATATTATCTGAAACTTCGTCAACAGGCGTATTAATTGCTCCTGGTAAATCTTTTGGTGTTGACCATTTTCCATTCGTTAAAGTAGACGAATAAATATCTTTATCATATCCACCTATTTCATTTGGAGTATGTGCATTTGGACGATTAGATGTGAAAACTAACTCAGAACCATCCGTTGAAATAGAAGGCGCATAATCATCAAACTCTGTATTCAATTCCGGAACATTATCGACCCAAGCTCTAACACTTGAAGTAACTAATGTTTTTCCTAATTTACATTCATTTTTACGTTGAGTCACAAATTTCGCGAAATTATCAGCTTTCTTATAATTTGTCTCAAATGCTTGATAAGCAACAATAGCCTCATCAAACTTTTTTTCCAAATGCAATGAAAAAGCAACATAATAATCTAAAAATGGATCACAAGTCGGGTCTAATGTTTTTGCTTTTTTGATATATTCAATTCCTTTAAAAGGATCATTTGAATTTGCGTAACAAACTCCAATTTTAAAATTCAACATTCCATTATTTGGATTGAATTTTTGAGCAATGTCATATTGTTTTAAAGCTTTTTGATAATTCAATCCTGTATTTTGAACATTAAAAAAAGCTTCATTTCCTAATTTGTAAAAAACATCTCCTGCATCGATAGCGTCTTGCGCTTTTTTCAATCCGTCTTTATTCTCTTTAAAGTTAGATGATTTAAATTCAACATTTTGAGCAAACAAACTAGAAGTTGCTACAAATACGATAAGTAATAATATATATTTTTTAAGCATGATTTCTAGATTTAATTGTTACAATTTCCTGAATAATACGTTTTTCCTGCATCAGCTCCTAAGTCTTTCGCTCTATGCCAGTCTTCACAAGCACCATTCAAGTCACGATTCATTTCTCTAGCCATACCTCTATTAATAAAAGCACTTGCGTATTTTGGATCAGCTTGTACTGCTTTATCTCCATATTCCAACGCTTTTTTATAGTCTTTTTGTTTAAAATAAATTGCACTCAAGTTTGAAGCCGCAGGCGCATATTTTGGATTAATTGCCAATGCTTTTTCAAAATCTTTTTTTGCATCATCTAATTTACCTTGTTCCATTAGAGTTACACCACGATTGTTATAAGCTAAATAAAAATTTACATCTACAGAAATAGCACGATTAAAAGCTGCTAACGCACCAATATAATCTTTCATTTTCTTACGAGTTGTTCCAATGTTATTTAATACAAAAGCCAATTTAGGATTCTTCTTAACAGCTTCTTCATACTCTTGAATTGCTTTCGGATAATTCTCTAACATTCTGTAACAACTTCCACGATCATTGTATGCAAAAGCATAATTTGGATCTAATTCGATTGCTTTCGTAAAATATTTGATTGCGCCATTATAATCTGCTTGTAAAAAACGTAAAGTACCATAATTGTAATGTGCTTTTGCGCTCTTTGGATCAATCTGAATTGACTTTTCGTAATCTTTTTCAGCATTTAAATAATCACTTTGACCTTGAAAAGCTCTACCTCTTTGGAAATAAGCTTTTGAATAATTTGGATCAATATTAATTAACTCATTCAACGTTTTTGATGCTTCCGAATACAATTCTGCTTCGTTTTCAGCAACTCCTTTGTTGTAATAAGCTCCCGTAAATTTTGGATCTAATTTTACAGATGTAGAGAATTGTTCAATTGCTCCTTTGTAATTTTTCTCTCCAAAAAGCTGAATACCTTTATTATAAGCTTCTTGACTTTTTGCAATTGCATCATTTTGGGAATTTAGTTTCGCAATTGAATCTCTATAGGCAATTTCTGCCGGTGTTAAATCTTCCAATTGAGCATAAACACCCATCGAGAAAAACAACACAATAGATAAAATAGTAGATTTTTTTAACTTCACTTTCTCTGGTTTTAAATTTTTAGCGTTTTCGAATATACTAAGTCTAATTATTTTTTTGAATTAGAAGTTTTCAACACACTTGGACAATCTTCAAATAATTTCAATATACATTTTGACAAATAAACCCACTCAAACTGAAATAATCAAAGGAAAAATCTAATTAATTACAAGTAATAATCGTTCTATGTTATGAACTAAAATTGTTATTAATTTATCAAAATGATTACCTTTAAAGCCGTAAAACTTGAACTATGTCAAAAGAAGTATATATTGTAGATGGTGTTAGAACTGCCATTGGAAGTTTTGGTGGAACTTTAGCGCCAGTTAGAACAGATGATTTAGGAGCTATCGCCTTAAAAGGACTGATGGATCGTCACCCAAATCTTGATCCTTTATTGATTGAAGATGTCATAATGGGATGTGCTAATCAAGCAGGAGAAGACAACCGAAATGTTGCGAGAATGTCAAGTTTATTAGCTGGTTTACCATACCAATTAGGAGGTGAAACTGTAAATAGATTGTGTGCTTCAGGAATGGCCGCTACAATGAATGCTGCTAGAGCGATTAAAGATGGTGCTGGAGATATTTACATCGCTGGTGGTGTTGAACATATGACACGTGGCCCATGGGTTATCTCTAAAACTTCATCAGCATACGGCCGTGATGCTCAAATGTATGATTCATCTTTTGGATGGCGTTTTATCAACCCTAAAATGGAAGAATTATATGGTGTTGACAGCATGGGAGGTACAGCTGAAAATTTAGCTGAAATGTATAAAATCGACAGAGCTTCACAAGATAAATTCTCAGCTTGGTCACAAGAAAAGGCTGCAAAAGCTATTCAATCTGGTCGATTCGCTGAAGAAATTATTCCAGTTTCAATTCCTCAAAAAAAGAAAGATCCACTCGTTTTCCAACAAGATGAATTTGCTCGTCCGGAAACAACATTAGATACATTAGGAGGTTTAAGACCTGCTTTCAAAAAAGATGGAACGGTAACTGCTGGAAATGCATCAGGTTTAAATGATGGTGCTGCAGCATTATTAATCGCATCAAGAGAAGCAGTTGAAAAACACAACTTAAAACCTTTGGCTAAAATTATTTCAGGTGCAATTGCAGGAGTTGAACCTCGAATCATGGGAATCGGTCCCGTTTATGCATCTAAAAAAGCACTTGAAAGAGCTGGTTTAACGTTAGACCAAATGGATATTTTAGAATTAAACGAAGCGTTTGCTGCTCAAGTTCTTGCATGTACACGTGAATTAGGCTTAGAAGATAATGATCCAAGAATTAATCCGAACGGAGGTGCAATTGCTTTAGGTCACCCTCTTGGAATGTCTGGCGCTAGAATATTACTTTCAGCAGCGATTGAGTTACAAAAAACCAATAAGCGTTATGCACTAGTTACAATGTGTATCGGACTTGGTCAAGGATATGCAGTTGTTATAGAAAGAGCATAAGTTTACCAACCTTTTAAAAATCAAAACGTTTGTTATAGTACGATTATGAAAAAAATTATATTTCTTATTACAATAAGCGTTTTTTTGTTTTCATGTAGAAAACAAAAAACATCTTGGGATTCGGATTGGAATATTCCAGTAATAAACGATACGATAACGCTCAATAAATTTGTGAATGATTCGACGCTATCCGTTTTATCTTCAGGTATGTATGAGTTAGATTTACATCGTACATTGATGGACATAAACTTAACTGATCTTATAACAATTCCCGATACAACAATAAAAACAAATTATTCATTATCTGTCAACAATTTAGTTGTTGCACCAGGCACCAACTTTGTTAACCCTTCCCAAATAGACGAACACCCTATTGATTTAAAAGATGTTCAATTAAAAAAAATAAGAGTTAAACAAGGTGCAATTGAATTGAAGTTATCGAATCCAATAGGTACTAAAACATATTTCACTGTAACGCTACCAGGTGTTTCTAAAAATGGTATTGATTATCAGCATCAATATATTGCACCAGCAGGTTCTCAAAATAACCCTGGTATCGTAAATGAAACCGTAGACATATCAGGTTATGATATGGATTTAACGGGTGTAAATGGTGGCACATACAATGTTTTACAATCTTATGTTTCAGTTAAAACAGACCCTAATGGTCCTTCAGTTACAATCACTAATCAAGATGTCACAAAAATTGAGGCAACAATAAAAAATATTAAGGTTGATTATGCTAGAGGTTATTTTGGAAATAAAATTATTTCAGATACAACAACAACGACAATCAATGCATTATCAAAATTAATTGCTGGTTCAATTGATTTACCATCTACTAATTTAAAATTCACTATTTCAAATGGACTGAAAATTAGTGCTAAAGCGACTTTATTCGAAATTAAAAGTGAAAATTATGCTTCAAACAGTGTAACGCTTCAACATCCTCAAATAGGTCAACCAATGTTTTTAGATCCAGCAACGGGTACGTGGGATAATTTCACTCCAAGCCTAAAAACTATTCAGTTTAATTCTTTGAACAGTAATTTAGAAGCCTATTTAGAAAATTTAGGTGCTAAACATTCGATTGGTTATTCGATTCAATTGAATCCTTGGGGAAATGTTTCTGGAGGTTGGAATGAAATATTCCCTAACAGTAAATTAAAAGTTTCCATTGACGCCCAAATGCCCTTAACAATAGGATTTAATGGGTTAACGGCTCAAGACACATTTGATTTTGATTTAAATCAAGATGAGAAAAAATCACAAATAAGTTCAGGAAAATTTAGTCTTTTTACTCAAAATTCTTTTCCTTTCGGAAGCGAAATTACTTTGTTTTTGCTTGATCACTCTGGAAACATTCTTTACACTATTTCTGGTGATGAAAAAATCACATCTTCACTTTATGGAATCGACTATACTTCTCAAGGATTAATTTACTCTAAATCAACAGTTAACTTTGATTTATCAGAGGAAGTCATAAAAAACATGAGTTCAATTCATAAAATTGTCGTAAGAGCAAAAGTGGATAGTCCTTCTCCTCCTTCAGGAACAAACCAACAAGTGATTATTCCTGAAGGTGCATTTCTTGGCGTTCAATTAAAAGCAATATTCAAACTAAAAGCACGAATTTAAATGAAATTATATCTTTTCATATTGGCATTTATTTCTGGAGTTTGTTACTCACAACAACTTCTTCCTATTCAATATGACACACTTTCAAACTATAATGAAATTATCATAAATGGTTCAGGAGAATATTCTTCAACTGCAATGAGAAATGAATTTATGGGGAAATTCATAAATGGAGGATTTATTTCAAATGATGTTAAAGATCAAACTTTTAAAAAACTTAAAGGCATAAACATCACTGGTTTTGATGTTTCTTCCGAACTGGAATACAGGTTATTGAAAGTCAATTTGTTTAAACATTCAAATTTAGGTCTAATTGTAAAAACAGGCTATACTTCAATCGGATCAATCTCTTATTCGAAAGATGCTTTTGGATTAACATTTTATGGAAATGAGCAATACATTGATAAAACCGTCAATTTTTCAGGTACAGAATTCAAATTCTCAACATTTCAAAAAATTGGATTAGGTATCATTTTCAAAAA
Organism: Flavobacteriales bacterium; assembly: GCA_947453715.1. Classification (GTDB taxonomy): domain Bacteria; phylum Bacteroidota; class Bacteroidia; order Flavobacteriales_D; family Crocinitomicaceae; genus CAIUKX01. Next base: position 20,002 of record CANGHX010000012.1, read on the forward strand.
AACAAAATCAAGTATTTGCTTCAATTACTATAACTTACAAAACAATATTCAAAGTTCAATCATTCAAGGTTCATTTTATCAACCCAATGGAGGATTAAATGATAGTTTAAAAATAAATGGAGACTTTAGTGCTTCGAATGGAACTCGATTTAATAAAGGATTTGGTGTTGGCATTGATTTAGATTTAAAATTAAAGATCGACTGGACGAAAGAACAAAATGCATATATCCAATTTGTGGTTAAAAATTTAGGATTAGCAACAATTTCATCAGGTGCAACAACTTATGTCTTTGATTCAACCTATCATTACAGTGGTTTCAAATTAAATCAATTAATAGGTAAAAACAATGTGTTTGATGACACCACTCAAATCTACTCTCAATTAGGAATACAAAAATCAATTCATAGATCAAATCTATTTTTACCAGTAATGTTTCAAGTAGGTAAAATTGTAGATCAATATCAAATCCGAAAATTGCAATCATTTTTTGGAATAAGAATGTTTCCTACAATGGCTTATATACCAATGGTGTATGCTGGTGCTAATTACAAATTGAATCAAATTTTTGATATCGGACTTCAAGAAAGTTATGGAGGATTCGCGTATTTTAGAACTGGAATATATGTTAATGCAAAAATAAAAAAATGTGTATTTGGAATTGCATCTGAAAATATCATTGGTGCTTTCAATAAAAACGGGAATGGTAAATCATTAATTTTTAGACTACAATGCAGATTTTAATTAAAACATTTCTGATTCTCTTTTTGCCATTTTTAGGATGGTCACAAATTTCATTTTATAAATTGTACTCGAATAATGGTTACGATTTTGGTCAAGGTGCTGTGCAATTAGAAGATAGCAGTTACATTATCACTGGTTCTTCAAGTAGTTTTAGTGAAACCAATTCTTCTCAAGCTTTTTTAATGAAAATTGATAGTTTAGGTAATAATAAATGGTCAAAAAATTATGGTGGTATTGAATCTGATTGGGGAAGACGAGTATTGTATTCAAAAAATGATGCTCTATATGTTAGTGGATTTACTAATTCAATTGGAAATGGCGGATATGATTTTTATCTCATCAAAACTGATTTATCAGGAAATTTAATTTGGGAAAAATCTTATGGTGGTTCAGGTTGGGAAAAAGTAAATGATGCCATATTACTGCCAGATACAAGTGTCATAATGGTTGGTGAAACCAATTCGGAAACACTTGGTGATAAAGATATTTATATAGTTAAAACTGATAAAAATGGTGATACATTATGGACTAAACAAATTGGTACTTCAGGAGAAGACTTTGCAACAAGCATTCGTATTTTAAATGATTCTATTTGTATCATTGGTGGTCAAATTTACAATTCTGATTCTTTGATGACGAAAGCCTACCTATTAAAATTAAATGTAGACGGCACAATCATCTGGGAACATCAATATGGAAAACATGGAAATACAATTTTTAAAGATTTATGTTTAGTAGGAGACCATATTAATGCGGTTGGACATAAACAAAATATCTTAACAGGAAAAATTGACCCAATTTGTTCTAAAATATTTTTAAATGGGAATGAAGATTATCTATTCGAAGACATTTTGACTGGTGACTACTACTACGAATTAGTTTCAACTTACGCTCAAACGAATAAACTTTACTTAGCAATTAATTCTTCAGTATCTGGCACAACATACCCCGATGGATTAGATTTATCAATTGCCAGATATAGTGAATCTTTATTATGGGACAATCATTCTGTTAATGTCTCAAATATTGGTGATGATATAGGTGGACAAATAATACCTACCAGTGATGGTGGGGTAATAATGGTAGGTTATAACACTCATTTTGGAAGTGGAGGAAATAATGTATTCGCTCTAAAAATTAGCGGTGATGAAGTTTTTCCAAATACGGCTTTACCCCCTTTTGTTTCACCTTTAGTTGAATTAATTGAATTGGAAAATGAAAAAATATCATATTACCCAAATCCAGCGAACAATGTTTTAACTGTAATATTACCCGAAAATTGGGAAGGATTGGTATCTCTAACAGATCTACTTGGTAAACAATTGTTTGAACAAGAAAATCCTACACAAATCGAATTAAGCGACTATTCAAATGGAAATTACATTTTAACCTTCAGAAATTCAAATGGTTCAAAATCGAGTAAAATGATTACAATCAATCATTAACTACCATTCAAAAGCTTGTTCAGTAAACCATTTACCTTGAACTCTTAGCGTTTGTTCAATAACATCTCTCACGCATCCATTCCCTCCAAGAATAGGTGATTGATAATGTGATATTTGCTTGATTTCAACACATGCATCCTGCGGACATGTTGCTACTCCAACCGTTTTCATTATATGATAATCAGGAATATCGTCCCCCATATATAAAACTTCAGAATCATTTAGCGCATATTTTGCTTTCAGATCTTTATAAACATTTAGCTTATTAGATGAACGAAGATGTACTTCTTTTACACCTAAACCTCCTAGTGCTTCTTTTACATCGTTGGAGTTTCCGCCTGTAATTATAAAAATATTATATCCCAATTTTGAAGCATATTGAAGTGCATAACCATCTTTAGAATTTAGACTTCTCATGAAGTCTCCTTTGTATAACAATATATTACTATTTGTCAATACTCCATCAACATCAAAAATAAATGTTTTTACAGTATTTAATCTTTCTTTATAACTAGTCATTTTTCTTTTGATATGTATTGATTATACTTGTTGAAAGTACTTGATAAATTTCTTTAGTTGTTCCGCTTAATTCTGACAAATGACTTTCAATCACTTTTGTATCATTTCTTCTAGCAGGCCCCGTTTGTCCCTCATAAGGAGAAACTTCTGAGAGTTTATTTACAGTTTCAATCATTAATGGTTTTAAATATTCCCAATTTAAATTATTTTCATCTAAATATTCTTTTGCAAGAAAAGCTAAATGATTCGAGAAATTATTGACAAAAACAGCTGCTAAGTGCATTTTTTTTCGTTCAATGGAATTTGCTTTTGAAACATTTAAACTGATTAAAGAAGCTAATTCAATCAATTCCGATACAAATTCTTCATTAGAACCTTCTATAAAAAAGGGCACCTCTTTCAGATTTAATTCTTTACTCTTTGAAAAAGTTTGTAGAGGATAAAATACACCTATATTTTCAATTTCAGGTAGCGAAGATAATTCAATACTACCAGAAGTATAAGCTATTTTGAAAGTAGATGGAATCTGTTTTACAACCTCTAAAACAGAATTATCATTGACACAAACTAAAACTAAATCACATGCTGGAATTGAAGAAGTATCTGAAACAAATGGTACATTTAGTTCTTTGGAAAGTTCCTTTGCTGAATTCTGATTCAAACTATAAACCCCAACAATGTTAACAACTTCAGCTAAGGCCACTGCTAAATGTGAACCAACATTTCCCGCACCAATAATGAATATGTTTTTTAATTGCATATTCAAAGATACCTAAATATAATAATTTGCCTTTAAATAATTATCATTTACGAAGTAAAACCTTTACTGTTTCTGTTGTTGGAGGAGTATACTTAACTGAAATACTTTCAACTAAATACTCAATAATTGCATCATCAATATAAGATAAATAATGAACTTCAATTGAATTATCTGCTGCAATGTATTGAAAATCATAAACACCTTTTTTATCCAAAAACTTATTTTCTAAAATTTGGATTTCATCAGTAGTAAGAGTTCGAGAATATTTTAACTTATACTTAATTTCAAAATAATCAGAATTGATTAAAGATTTTCTAGACTCTTCGAAACTTTTGGTGAACAATTTATTTGTTTGGGCAAATGAATCAAAAACAAAAAGGCAAAACAATACAAATACTACTTTCATTACTTATTAATTACAAATTCAACAATTCTTGTACCAACTAAATCATTAGAATATTTAAGGAAATACAAACCATTTTCATATTCTTTTGTCTCAAAAGATAAAGTTTGTAGACCTTCTGATTTATTCACTTTTTCTTCAATTATTTTCCCCATTTGATCAATAATCTCAATTTTGCAATACTGATTATCCTCATTTTTAAATTCAACAATAAAATAGTCCTTTGAAGGGTTCGGATACAGTGAAATGAAATCTGAATTTTCTAATTTTCTATCAATAGATATTATTTCAGATTTTTCAACGTTTCCGTTCAAATCGTATTGATCTAATCGATAATATACTATACCAAATCTTGTCTCCCTATCATCAAAAGAATAATTTAATTTTACATTTGAATTTCCATTTCCTTTAATTTTTTGAATTTCAATAAAATCAACACCATCAAAAGATCTTTTTAAAGAAAAATAATCATTGTTTATTTCACTAGCAGTTTCCCAAATTAGCTGATTGCTATTAGATTCTGGTAGTCCATTAAAATAAACCAATTTCACAGGTAAAACTCCAGTTGCAGACCATCCAGAAATTGTAAAATCACAAACATCACCTGCTTGACCATCAACCATTAGATAGTAGCTATTCCCTATAGTTAAGCCACTAGCAGTTACCGTTCCTGTCACTTGAGCATTCGGATTAAAACAATTTGACTTTGAAGAAAAAGACGTACAACAACCTCCTGAACCTGCAGTAAGAGAATATACTTCAGCCTGAATACCCCAAGCATTTACACAATTTTTTACGGTGGTAAAATTAAATGTCTCAGTAGTTGCTGCAGCGGTAAATTTATACCAAGAATTATTATCAATTGAACCACAAAAAACACTTCCTAAATTTGAAGGTGAATCTGTAGTGTATGTCGACGAAGTGTTCGATGAAAAACTGGATCCTCCTTTTGTCAAAATTGCTGGGTTACTGCAATAATCATTCGTTGCATTATTTCCACAAGTTGCATTATAATCCATCACACAGATACCAAAGGTACCAACTTGAGCATTTCCATAAGCCCAGCAACGTATATATAATGTAGCTCCTCCCGTTTGACCAGATAAAATTAATAAAGGCATGGTTGCTGAATTATTACTACTGTTGTCATCACAAGAAACTAAAGACAAAGATCCGCATGCACCAGAATAAACTGCCATTCCCAAATCTGTTATACTACCTGTTGTTGTATTAATTTTTAAACTACCTGAAGAAGGCACTGTTACTTTATACCAAACATCTCTGCTAGAGTAACTTGCACATCCTGGAGCAGGAACTCCTGAAGAAGCTGTTGAATTACTTGTACTTCCCGTAGTATATGAAAGACATTGTGATGAAGTTGAAAGTGAAATTGCTCCACATGGATCATCATTTGCAGGTGGTGCGTTATTTTGAACACAAATACTAAAAGTCCCAGTTCCTGAACTATATTGCCAAATTCTAATATAGTAAACTGCTCCTGATGTTAATCCTGTTGCAGTAATTTCAGACATTAAACCTGGACCACTATCATCATCACAAGTTATTTGTGAGGCTCCAGTTGTACAATTCGTGGCAGAATACAATGACATTCCGCTATCAGACATTGTTCCAGAAGTAGTTGTAATTGTTACATTCCCACTTGATGGACAAGTAAATTTATACCAGCCATCTGGAGCTGTGCCTGCAGATGCACACGAAGGTGTTCCAAAACTATTTGTTGCAAAAGTTAAACCAACTGTTGTTCCACTTGAATACGAACAAGTTGTTGAAGGAGTAAGCGTAGTAGCAGTACAGGGAGTATCACCCTGACTAAACACCATATTTGTTAATAATAATGATGCCGTGAAAATAAATTTCTTCACTTTTATTGTAGTTTATAGTAAATTCTGTACAAATTTACATCATAAATACAACAATACTAAATCCTTTTATTATTTTTTTTTAACCGCATTACATTTTTAATGTTCATTTATTAACAATAAAACCTCCTAACGCTTCATAATCAATACCATCAAATGTTCCGGAAGACATCATTAACAGTACTGAATTATCCCAATTTTTCTGTTTTATAAAATCTAAAACTTCGTTCGTTTCTGTTTTTACTATTACATTTCCACCAAAAGATTTCTGAACTAATTCGATTGTAATTGGTTCTAATTTTTTATGCTTTACGACATCGTGACTAAAATAAACCAATGCTTCATCAGCTTGATTCATAGAATCTAAATAATGTGGTAGGAATTCTTTTTTAAGTGATGAAAAAGTATGTAATTCCATACAGGCAACTACCTTTCTATTTGAATATTGTTCCTTCACTGCTTTTGTAGTCGCTTTCAATTTTGAAGGTGAGTGAGCAAAATCTTTGAACATTACAAATGAATCATTCTCAACAACTTTTTGTAATCTTTTTCCTGCACCTTTAAAAGTCGAAATTGCATTCAAAAAATCAGTTGGTTGAATTCCTATCGCTTCTCCAATTCGCATTGCCCCCATTAAATTTTGAAGATTATGCTGTCCAAACAATTTTAAATCATACGAGTTTCCTTCAAAATAAAGTTTCGTTCCTTCATTTGTCACTTCATATTCAGGAGTTGAATAAGCAACCGTTTTAACTTTTGAAGCGTACTTTAATCCCAATTTATTAACCTCTACATCTTCTGTGTTGTATACAAATGTCCCGTTAGGATCAATCAAACTACAGAAAATATCAAATTGGTCAACATAATTTTCAAATGTTGGGAAAACATTAATATGATCCCAAGCAATACCGCTCAAAATTGCAATGTTTGGTTTGTATAAATGAAATTTTGGTCTACGATCAATAGGTGAACTTAAATATTCATCTCCTTCTAAAATCATTACTTTCGCATCTTCAGAAAGTTTAACCATACAGTCATAACCTTCCAATTGAGCTCCAACCATATAATCAACATTCATTCCCAATGTATTCGTTACATGAAGAATCATTGATGTAATCGTCGTTTTACCATGACTTCCTCCGATTACAACTCTGATTTTATCTTTACTTTGTTCGTACAAATATTCAGGATAAGAATAAATTGGAATACTTAATTCTTTTGCTTTTAATAACTCTGGATTGTCTTCTCTTGCATGCATTCCTAATATAACAGCATCCAATTCTTTAGTGATCAATGTATCGTTCCAACCAAGTTCTTTCGGAAGAATTCCTTGATTTTCAAGTCGCGTTCTAGAAGGTTCAAAAATTTCATCATCTGAACCTGTCACATTGATTCCTTTTCTACTTAATGCAATTGCTAAATTATGCATTGCACTCCCTCCTATTGCGATAAAATGTACGTTCATTTTTTACTTTTGATATATATAAAACTAATTAATAGTTTCTTTTTAAGTTTGATCCTTGCGTTTCTTTTTGCCAGATATATTCTGTGATCGGTTGATCGTTTTTAGAATATGTTGTGGCTTGAAGAGTCTGAGTTCGAACATAAACAGTTCCTTTACCTTCAATTACCACTATTCTTCTCGTAATAATTGAAGTCATCAAACCATTTTGATCTTTTTGAGTAAATGATTCCTGAGAAACACCTTCTGGATATTGACTACCAATTGCATTTTTAACAATCGGTTTTGGTACTTGTTCTTTTTGCTTATCGTGAATCGACTCTTGCGCCTTAAAGTGTTTATCATCTTGTTTATTCAAATCTTTTGACAACTCATCTTTCATTGATTTTGTGACGTCTTGCATTAATGCTGTATTCACCTTTTCTGCTTCAACAGATGCAGCCGTATTTGCTGAAACAGTAACATTAGCGTCATGTAAACCACTATCCGCTTTCGTTATTTGTTCATTATCTACATTGTTTGTTGCAGAATAATTATCCGACGTTTTTTTAACTAAATCTTTTGTTTCTGCAACATTCTTATCATTCTTTGCCTTTTCTTGAACAGCCGTGCCTTCATCTTTTGCTCGTTCAGATTCAATCAAACCTTTACTTCCTTGATACTTATCAGTCTCTTTTTTATCTTTTTCAAACAACGCTTGTTCTTGTTGCTTTTCAGTTGCTTTATAGACCTCAACCGTTTCTTTTCTGTTTTCGTCAGTTGAAGAAGCGATTGTATTCATTTTTGTCTGAACATTATCCGTTATTTTTGATGCTTCAAATCCTGCTAACTCATCCTTATTTGACTCTGAAGTAAGTTTAGATTTAGCTTCATTATTTTTTATTTTTAATGTTTCTGTCGATTCCTTTCTATTGTCATCTTTTTCAGCAAATTCAACCGAAGTTTTATTTACTAAATCAGCAACTTGTTTTGCTGCAGAAAAACCAGCATCTCTATCTTTATCAACTTCTGCAACTTGAACTTTATTAATTTCAATATCAGCTTGTTTTACTTCACTTGCTAGTTTAGGAGCTCGCAAACTATTGACATACTCTTTTTCAGACATTACATTCGTTGCTACGTCAATTGTTTTTTCAGCTCCTTCACGTTCATTTGCTTTCTTTAATTCAGTTTTCTCAAAATCACTACTTGATTTCAAATCTTTATCCTCAATAGATGTTTGTGCATTTTTACGTTGCTCATCATCATTTTCTGGATTTAATACTGTTTTCAGCTCAATAGCACGTACTTTTTGATTTGATGAAATATTTTCAGCTTGTTCTTTATTCTCGCCTTCAATTAATTTATTCCCATTTGAATTATTGTATTGCTTAATAACGTCACCATTTTCATTTGCAGAAGTCGATCTTTCTGAAGCATCTTTTTGATTTTGCAATTCAATAGCGCTTAATTTTTCTTTTGATTGTAAAATATCACCTTTTTCAAAATTATCAGCATCAAAATCTGCTTGTTCTTTTTCTTTATTTAATGTTGACAAGGATTGTGAAGATTCTTTTCTATTATCTTCATTTTTAACGGCAGTTGTTTCAAGTGTTGTTCGAACATTAAACAAATCTTCTGTAGATTTCAAATGTTCATCTTGTTTTTGAACATCCAAACTTAATTCCTTAGAATTCGTACCATTGACTTTTTCAGCTAATTTCGCTTTTTCTAATTTTTGACGATCTTTTTCTGCTTGACTTAGTGCAGCCATTCCATCTATCAAACTATTATTTTCAATCGGTTCTCCTAAAGGTTCTAATTTTTCAGGGGTTGAAACCGTAGAATTTAATAACACATCAAGTTCTTTTAACTTCTTCATTGCATAAGAATCTTTTGGCTTTAATTCCAATGCTTTTGAATAATCTTCTTTTGCTTTTAAATAATCTTTCCCTTTGTAAAGATTATCACCTGACTTAATCGCTAATTTATATGCTTTTTCAATTTGAGCAGATGAACCTTCTCTAATCAATCGATCCGATTCGATAACTTGTTTTGTAGCATATTTATCATTAACAATTTGCGTTAAAGCTAATTCATACGATTTTTTAGCATCTACATAATTTTTTTGTTGAAACAATGCATCTGCTTCCTTTATATATTTATCGTATTGAACTTTTTTCTCATTTGAATTTCCTGCACTTGCTGATTGATTATCTATCAATTGTTGAACTTCAGAAATTTTAGCTTTTGCTTGTGCATCTCCAACTTTAATCGTTAAAGCATTTTGGTAACTTGCCAAAGCATCTGTATACTTCTTCTCTTTTACCAATTTCTCCCCTAATGACATAGCATCAGTGTAAAGCTTATTTTTTTCAGCTTCTGAAGTTTGTCCTGCAATTAACTTGCTTAACTCATCTATTTTCTTTGGTGGAACTAGCTCTTCCGGTTTAATCTTTTGAGCGTCCTCGTATGACTGAATTGCTTTTTTATAATCCTTTGCTTTTTCAGCAGTTTCAGCAATTGCTATTTTTTCTTTGAATTGTTTATCTGCTAATTCTAAACTATTAATTTTTGCTAATAAATCATCTGGACGTTTATCATTTGGAACAATATTTAACTGTTTATTGAAACTTCTTGCACGTTCAATTAAATCTTTTGCTTTCTGATAGTCTTTCTCAGCAATTGCTTTATCAACGACCACAAAAATCTTTTCATAGTTTTTCTTTTCTTCTGAACCTTGATTTTTAGCCAATTCTTCTGCTGATTTTGCTTTATCAACTGGTTCTTTTTCTGAAGGTTTTACAACAAGTGCTTCGTTAAATTTCTTAATCGCTTCAACATAATTTTTAGCAACAACAAATTTATCTCCTTCTGCCATCAACGCTTTGTATTTTGCATCAATTTGAGCTTGATTTGATGAGTTTTTCTTCAAATCTTCTAATTCAGCAATTTTCGTTTTAGGTAAAACTTCTGTTGGTTTCTTAGTTTGTGCTTCTTTATATTTGGCAATTGCTCCATCGTAATTTTTAGAATTTGCTAAAGCTTCTGCATCCGAAATTAATTTAGCGTAATCCTTTTCTAATTGAGCTTGACCATCATTAGCTTTAATTCCTGCTTCAACCTCTTTCAATTTAGCCGTTACTGTTGGGTCAACTTTAATAGTATTTGCTTCTTCTAATTTCGATTTCGCTTCAGCCCATTTTTTTTCAGTTGCTAATTTAAACCCTTCTGTTTTCAACGTCTCAAATTGCTTGTCTTTCTCAGCTTGACCTTTTAATGCGTTTTGTTTTGTATTGATTTCATTTATTTTTGCTTGAGCAACAGTATTTGAAGCATCTAACTTTAATACTTCTTCAAACTTCAGTTTCGAATTATCAAGATCATTCTTAGTTAACAAAGCAGTTCCGTCAGCAATCAACTTGTCAACCTTTGCTTTTTTATCTGCTGCAGCAGCATCACCAGCCAACAAATTGTCAATTTCAGTAATCTTTTGTTTTGGAACATTTTGAGTTGGATCAAGAGTACTTGCCTCTTGATACTTCGCTTTTGCTTCTTTTAATTTTCCTGAATTTTGTAATTGTTCTGCTGCTGTAATTGCTGCATTATATTTATCTGTTTTTTGTTTATCCGCAGCTAAAGCAGCATCAATTTCTTTTAGTTTAGCTGTAACTGTAGGATCAACTTTAATCGCATTAGCTTCCTCTAATTTCGATTTTGCATCAGACCATTTTTTATCAGTCGCAAATTTAAAACCTTCTGTTTTCAAAGCCTCAAATTGCTTGTCTTTCTCTGCTTGACCTTTCAAAGCATTTTGCTTCGTATTGATTTCATTTATTTTAGCTTGTGCTACTGCATTTGTTGCATCTAACTTCAACACTTCTTCAAATTTCAACTTTGAATTATCAAGATCATTCTTTGTCAACAATGCTGTACCGTCAGCTATCAACTTGTCAATCTTTACTTTATTAGCAGCAGCTGCCGCTTCTCCAGCTATTAAATTATCGATTTCAGTGATCTTTTGTTTTGGAACAGCTTGAGTTGGATCAATTGTTCCAGCCTCTTGATATTTCGCTTTCGCTTCTTTTAATTTCCCTGAACTTTGAAGTTGCTCAGCAGCTGTAATTGCTGCATTGTATTTATCCGTTTTTTGTTTATCTGCAGCACCTTTTGCAATTAAATCGTCAATCTCTTTAATTTTTGCAGGTGGAATCGTTTGTGTTGGATCTAATTTTCCAGCTTCTTGAAATTTAGCTTTTGCTTCTGGTAGTTTTCCGCTTGATTGTAAGCTATTTGCTTCAGAAATCAATCCGTCATATTTCGCTTTGGCTTGATCTTTCGCCTTTGCTTCAGCTAATTTAGCATTTACACCATCCAATTTTGTTTTAACTGCAGGATCTTGTTTTAAAGCTAACGCCTCTTCATATTTCGTTTTCGCTTCATCAAATTTTGAACCTGTTACAGCTTTATCTCCTGCTGCAATTAGTTCTTTTATTTTTGTTTCTTGAGCGGCCTTATTCTTTTCCTCTTCTTTCAATTTATTAACCGCAGCAATTTGTTGGCTTGGATAAGGATCAGAACTTTTCTTTTTGATTGCTTCGTTGTATTTGGCAATCGCATCATCGTATTTCTTTTGATCTCTAAGATTATCGGCTGCTTTTACTAAATTAGTATATTCTTGATCAGCTTGTTGCGCAGCCATTTGATCTTTCTTTTCTGCGGCTAATAATTTCTCGCATTCCAAAATTTTATCCGTTGGATATTTTTCTTTCGGTTTTATTCCATTCGCTAACTCAAATTTTACTATCGCTTCTTGGTATTTTTTCTGTCCGAATAATGCATCTCCAGCCTTTACCGCTTCAGTAAATTTGGCATCATCTTCATTGGGTGCTGCTGGTGCTTTAGCTAAAAGATCATCAACCTTTTTTTTCATTTTATTTAAAGCAGCCATATCTGGCACAACTCCCATTTGATTTGGATCCCAAGAAAGCACAACATATGGCTCGCTATTTAAAAAAGAGAAATCTACACCTTGACGCTCGGCAAACATACTAACATCTCCAGGAAATTGAACTTCACTACCCGCTAATACATCCTCAATATTCATTTTAGAACCATCAAAACTCAAGCGTTTACTAACTAAACCAGCTTTTGAGTATACGATGACAAATTTCATCCCAATTGGGCCGGTATAATTAAAACCATATTTACCATTTGAACCAGAAACACCCGTAGCCAATTGTTGACCATCTTTCATTAATGAAACGGTAACACCAGCTTCTTTTTTTCCTAAGTCAGTATTCGTGATTACTCCTGAAAATTTGTAGATAATGTTATCTTGAGCATAACTCAAAACAC
>CANGHX010000013.1 GCA_947453715.1 Flavobacteriales bacterium
ATTAGGAACGACTTCTTTGTTATTTATCGATGAAAATAAATTATTTAGAAATAACAATTCTTTCAATTCTATTGAAATTGTTGTTATAAACTTTCACAACATAAATACCTGCAGCAAAACCTTCAACATTTAAAGTTGATTGTTCGTTAGCATTAACTGTTGATTGTAAAAGAGCTGTTTGACCAGTAACATCCAATATTTCTACTGTTGCATTTTCTGGTGAAACTATGTTTAAAATATTCATTGTTGGATTTGGGAAAATATTTACCAACATAGAAGATAAAGAAGATAAGCTATTTGTTAATCCATCTAATTCAACTTGAGCAACTTTACCATTTAATAAACCGAAAGTTGAGTTGATATCTTCAGCAGTAACATTACCATTAACTTTATCAAATCTTACAGATAAAACAACTTTATTTAAATCAAAGTTTGTCATATCAGTTGCTGTATATCTTAATGTTCTATCATTTTCATTGAAGTGAGCAAAACCATCGATTTCATTGTTATTAGAAACAATTGAATTAAAAGTTAATTTATCCTCATTGAATTTGAAAGCGAAATCTAATGCTCTAACATCAGTTGTTGACATAATTGAAACTGGGATGTCAATTGAAGTTCCATTATCTATAGCGTTTGTAATATCTAAAATAACTTTACCATTGTTTTCCATACTTTTCAATACACCATCAGCATTGTATGCAGCATAACTTCCATCAACATCACCTAACATAATTGATTTATAAGTTTCAGCAGTAATAACTGGACAATCAGAATAACTAGAAACTGGAACACTTAAAACAAATGGAGTTACTGGAACTTTCGCTTTAGAGAAACCAACGTTATCATTTAAAGGGAACGTAGAAGAAATATGGTAAGCAGCATTATTTTGAATTCTAGCAGAATCAACAAAGATCCAATCTTTAGAAGCTTCACCATTTGATACTCCAGCATTTGAATAGTTCCAAGCTTGTTGGAATTCAGGGATATTTAAAGTAGCTCTTTGTTTAATTTGAGAAATATCACCTGCACTTACAACACCATCCAAGTTAACATCTAAAGCAATTACTTGATAAATTGAAGGAGTAAATGTTGCAACGTTTGTAATTAAATCTTTACCTAATGCGATATCTGCAGCATTAATAATACCTTGAACAACAGCTAAGTTATTGATATCTCTTTTGATATTGATTCCTAATCCATTTGTCAAAGAATAATTAAATTCACCTAATAAAGATGGATTAACAACGATATTATTAGCATTTAAAACACCTGTAGATACATCAGCACCTTGAACATTAGTGATTAAATATGTGTTAGGAGCACCTGCATCATATTTAATTGCACTGTTATCTGACCAGAATTTTAATGATCCAACAAAGTTTTCATTTCTATAAGTAATCGCTTTACCATTTGAAACAGATTTAGTAGCAACACCAGTAATATAACTTTCTTGTAAGAAAGAAGCTGAAACTACAGCTGTATCAATTTGATGGAAGTTTGCTGTTTTAGTAAACTCAACACAGAAGATTTTACCTGTTCCATTGAATTCAGTTGTACTTGGTGCAGACCCTTTAAAGAAAACAGAAATATTCATAATTCCATTAACTGCATCAATTGTATTAGCTGTTTCAACTAAAGAAGAGTTAATCAAATCATTGAATAATGAAATATTTCCTGTTGGAGTAACTTTCGTTTTATCATATTGTAAAGTTACATCGTAACCTTTTACGTTATCAACTGGTGTAGTAACAGCAACTGATAAAGGAATACAGAAAGTTGGTACGTTACAAATTTGAGAAACAGTTCCTAATTCATAAGGTAAAGCATTTGGATCTGCAATGTTTAAAGTAAGAATAGAAGAATTTGTAATCGCTCCTTTGTTATCTGTTGATCTAACTTTAATGTTAGCAACTCCTGGAGTACTTGTCCATGCAAATGAATATGGAGAAGTAGCATCTGTACCAACAACAACATTATTTACTAAAAACTCAACTTGAGCAACAGTTCCATCAGCATCAGTTGCTGTTGCTGTGATAGTTACAATATTTGGTGCAATATAAGAAGCTGTAGATAAAGGTGAAGTAATTGCTGAAGTTGGAGGGTTATTATTAACTACAGTTAAAGTAGAATTTGATGTAGTAGTTGTTAAACCTAAGTTATCTGTAGCAATAGCTTTCACTAAATGCGTACCAACTACTGCAGAATATGTAGTAGCATATGGAGCAGTAGCATCAGTTCCAACTAAAACATTGTCAACAAAGAATTGAACTTGAGCAACTGAACCATCAACATCAGAAGCAGTAGCTGAAAATGAAACTACATCAGCATCAATTGCAGCAGAAGGAGCTGTAAGTGAAATTGAAGGAGCTTGATTATTAGCAACACTTATTGCAATACTGCTAGAAGTTGTAATATCTCCAGAGTTATCAGTTGCTTTTGCTAAAATTGTATGAGAACCAACTGTAGCAACATATGTATTAGAATATGGAGAAGTAGCATCAACACCTACAGAAACACCATCAACAAAAAACTCAACTTGAGAAATTGTTCCATCTGAATCAGTAGCATTAGCTGTAATTGAAGTTGAAGTACCAGTGATAATATTTGCACCATTTGTAGGAGCAGTAATACTAACTACTGGAGGAATATTAGGAACTAAGTTTAAAGATGCGTTTGTTAACTCACCACCTGTTGGAGCACTAGAAACGTAATTTTCAGCAACACCTGTAGCGATATTTACTAATTGCACATTTAAATGGTAACTAAATACACCATCCGTTGTAAATTGACCAATCAACACCATATTAGAAGCTGTTGGTCCAACTACACCACCTAAAGCAGCAATTGCACCATTTGTACTTACAAAACTGTTTCCTGGAGTTTGATCAAATACACCCAATTCAGTTGAAATTCCTAAAACGTTAGGAACGATAACTGAACCAGTAATCATACCATCCGCTGCAGATGTACTTGTAGTACTTCCAATGTTAATAGGTAAACCAAAAAGACCACCTGGGTTATTTTGTAATACTGATTGAGCATTACCTGGAGATCCATCTGTATCTTCCGATTTCAAAACACCAACTTTACCAGTAGCAATTCCACCAGTTGTAAACCAAGAATCAATTAACGCTGTATTTTTTCTAACGTTAGTTGTACTGATTGCAGATGGATTTGTAGTTGATCCTGAATTAGGGTCATTATAAAAGTTTGTTGTTGTTGTTAATTGTAAAGGGTGAGCAGCTGTACCATAAATTTGAGAAAATTTATAACCTGCAGCCATATTAACATAAACTCTGTAAGTTACAGAACCAGCATTCAAAGGTGAAGCTGAACCATTATTCAATGCATTTGCAGCATCTGCAGCATTAGATTGGTAGAATTTTTCAACTACTATACCTTCTAATCCTTGCGCTTGAGCGAAATTACCAATGAAGGCAAGTCCTAATCCAAGTATGATTTTTTTAGTATTTTTTTTCATTTTTTCTTATTATTTGTTTGTTTTATCAAGAAAAATTATTCAATAGGATTCCTAACAACCACAAAGTTTGTGATTTAAATAACTGATATAGTGAAGTTTAAAAAAGTAAACTAAACACTAATTGTTCAAAAAACTTTAATGATTTATTAGACGAATACTATTGAATAATTTTTACAAAATATTAATTACAAGAAGTACCAAAAGCTGGTGCGAAAATCAAGAAATCAGAAACATCTGTAATTCCGTCACCATTGATATCTGTAGGACAAGAAACTAATCCTTTAGTAGCACCTAAGATTTGAGAATATGACCAATCAGATAACCAGTTGTCACCAGTTGAAGCAAATGCACCTCTGTAGTTTGCAGCTCTAAAGAAACCATCAGCAGGAGCAACTGGACAACCAGCAACTGATAAAGATGGATTAGGAATTGGATCATTTTTAGCAGCAAAAACGTTTGTATTGTTATTTACTGAAAAAGAATAATCAAATCCTGGTAATGTATTCCCTGTAACGATTGTATTCAAATCTGTTGTAGTAAATTGTGTATTATCAGCAGCAACAACATTCGCAACTGCAGAACCAACTGTTAATGGGTTTGTACATCCAACAAATGTATTACATTTCACTTTTAAAATTTGAGTTCCATTTCCATTTGCAGTTGACCAGTTATGGTAAGCTTCTGATGTTCCGGGTCTTGTACCTAAAGATTTAACTAAGTTTAATCCATTTTTGAAGTTAGCGAAAACTGAATTATAGATTTCACCTCCTGTCAATTCTTTTGCATTAATTGCAGCAATTGAAGAGTTATCAGAAGTTAATGTTGTTTTTTCATTTCCTAAAATAGTAACATTGTAAATTACAGGAATAGATTTTGGATTATTATTAGATTTTCCATCATCAGAATCTGCTTCAAATCCATTATCAGAATCAGCACTTGCAGTGTTATCTGTTTTCATACCAAATAAAAATTGAGCTTTTCCAGACCAACCTAAATCCCAATCAAACATATCATCATTTCCGAATAAACCAGTAACATATTTAACGTTTACTGTACCACCAAAAAACTCAATATTATCATCAGCACTAGAAACAATTTCTAAATGTTCAATAGTAGTACCTCTACCAACTGAACCTAAAGACAATCCATTTAACTCAGCACCAACAGCTAAAATAGCTCCAGCATAACGAATTGAAACATACTTTAATGTTCCTGAATTATCATTATCATTAAAAGTTTCACCAGCTGTTAAGTTAGCACCATATTGATCCTGAGTACCAGTACTAGCAAAACCTTCCATCGTTCCTAAACCATCAGCTATTGCTAATTTACCTGAACCACCTGCAACGAAAGGACCATTAGCAGCTAAAGTAAGGTTGTTAGTTGCTTTACCTAACATAACTACTCCACCCCATTGACCTTTATTAGCAATTGGAAATGAACCATCTAAAGGGTCTGCCTCTGCAGTAAAAACGATTTGGCAATCTGCAGATCCTTCAGCCATAATTTTTCCACCTCTTTCAATTACTAATGCATTTGCATTTTCTGGTGCAGCATCATATCTTCCTTTGATAACAGTTCCAGGATTAATTGTTAATACTTGACCTGAAGGAATGTATATTTTTTTATCTAAAATGTATGTTTTATCACATGATAATGTAGCACCTTGAGTTAACTCACCACCTGGAACAGTTGTATGAGTAACACCACTTTGTACATAAGTTGTAGGAGTTAATGCCGTAAAACCAGGCAAAGAAGACAATAATACTGTAGGTCTTGAAGCAACTGGAGGACAACCGCAAGCTGAACCTAAACCTGTTTGCCCAAAACTTGGAGCAACCGCAGCAACTGCAAAAGATACAGAAGCAACTAACTTAGAAAAGTGTTTTTTTGTTTTCATTTTTTCTTATTAATAATTAATTAAACGTATTAAGTAAAATCACTTAATTTTTCGATACAAATATCGCTCAGAGAAAAAGGAAAAAAGGAAAATTTATATTATGAAAGAAATATGTTTAATGACAAAAAATATTTTCCAAATATTATGAGCTCCTAAAGATTTGGTCACATTAACCTTAAATGGTCATATTAAATTAATACGGGTTGTTTTTATAATTTTATATCGAACAAAGTGGCAATTTAGTCGAACTAAACCGTTTAATATTCAAAAAGTATATTAACCGAATATTAATATCTGTTTTTTAGATATTCTGTAAAACAAAAAATCTTTGCAAGAAAAGAATTTTTCTCACAAAGATTTTTGTTGTTTGTAGTTAAAAATTAATTACAAGAGCACACCCTATTAAATTTAGGTGCAAATAATAAAAAGTCATTAATATCAATAGAACCATCGTGGTTTATATCTTCACGACAATTTGAACATGTAAAGCCAAATGCAGGTGCGAAAATTAAAAAATCGTTTATATCAGTCACACCATCATCAGTTAAGTCTGTAGCTTCGCAATTGGACAGCAAAATAGTTGAAGAATTATAAATACATCCAAATAAATCTGTTTGAGTAACAGAATAATTACCAAAATTTGAAACTACTATAGATTTTGAAGTTGATCCATTTGTCCATATAAAACTAGATGGATTTGGTATTGTTGGAGCTGTTAATGTTGTCGATGATCCTCCACAAAATGATGAATTTACTGCATTTACAGCACTGCTAACTGGCATACATAAATCAATTCCAGTTAATATGTCAGATCTAAATTTTCTTAAATTTAAATTTCCATAATCTTTTGCTTCTAAACCATCATTATAAATTACATCTGAACCACCGTCTGAAATTACTTGAAGTTGAGACATAGATGTTATTCCATTAGCTTTAACTTCCATTACACCTTCCATATTTAATTTTCCATTTCCTTGTGATGAAACCAATATCGGTGAATCAGCAGAATTTCCAGTCCATTTATAAATTGAACTTAAAGCTAAATTAGGACCCGCATCACCTGCAACAATAATATAAGTACCATTTTCTAAGCGAATTATATCACGTATACCTTTTCCACCTAAATTTAATTCAATTGGAGCACCGAATGTTGGATTTCCAACTTGAGAACCATTGTTAAACCATGTTTCGAAATTTAAGATTGGGGCAATTACTGCTTTTGTTCTGTTTACTGTTGGTACTAAAGGAGCTCTTAAACCAATCCAAAGTGTTGTACTATCTGGACCAAACACCATTCCTTCTGCAGCAAAACCAGAAACTGATTTAGAATCCACTCCAGCAGCAGCACTTGCAGTAAAATTATATCCATGAGCATCACCCCATGTTAATAATGCTGAACGTATTGCTGTATATCCATTTACCGAAATAGTAGTTGCTGCACCTGTTCCTGTAACTGTTGTAGCAAACAAACGATCTCTATTTGGTTTATTATCAAAAGGATCTTTTCCATTACTCATTGAACCTAACCAATAATATCGATTTGCTATTTTGTAACTTTTAGCACTTGCTTCTGCATCAACCTCAGGTTTAGCTTGGTCTGGTAAATTCAAATACGAAGCATAATTGAATGAAGCAACTGGTAAACCTGAATTATGTCGTGAATAAACGTTAATTACATCAACTTCATCATCGGCGGTCATATAATAATCATTATCAAGTGAAATTGCATCGGATGCATCAGACATTCCAGTATGCCATTGCGTGTTATTTAAAACAATTTTCGGAATCGAATCTGAAGCTGCATAATTAATCACATACGATGCATTATTTAACCCGTCACTCACTTGAATCGTTATGGTAGAATATCCAACAGCAATAGGAGAAATTTTTAGATTTCTAATTGATAATGAACCTGTTAATAGCATATTTCCATTTGGAACTACTGTTATATTACTACTTGCAACAGTAACGATCAAACTTGAAGCAGCTGTTTCTGCATCGTTGATAATAAAATCGATTCCTAACGTTGCAATTGGATCCGTTACGTCACCTATAGAACCACTTATTGTATAAGGACTTACTGGTGAACTAGCAACACCTCCATCAATATAATTAGTAGTTGAAGCAACATTTATAAAAATAGTCGGCGCACTATTATCGTTATCAGAAATTACAACATTTTGAGAAGTAGTTGTTCCCAATAATAATCCAGGTGATGGATTAGAAATTGTAAGGACTGCAATTTCATTTCCTTCCATTAATACATCATCAACAACAGTAAAAGTAACTGAACCTGATGAAGCACCTGAAGGAATTATAATTGTTGAATTAGAAAGTGTGAAATCTCCATTCGTAATATTTGTTCCCGTAACAGCTAATGAAACTATTTCAGTTGAAGATAACGTTGAAGAAGAAGTTGCCGTAACAGTTATTGCTGTTGTACCTGCCTCTGAACCAGCATTTGAGCTAACTGATAAATTAACTGTTGGTGTTCCAGCACTAACTGGTGAAAAAGCAATTCCTTTATAGTATACACCAGCAACTGCAGGAACTATTGTAAATGCATTTGAACTTGGTCCCGAATCAGCAATTTTAATTACTCTATTTCCAGTTGTTTCAAAAGTAGTTGCGTAGATGATTGGATTTGCTCCAGAATAATCAACTAATAAACCATAAGCTCCAATATTAGCTGCTCCTGTACTTAACGTATATGCTAACGTCCAAGTTCCAGCTGATTTCGTCCATTTTTGAATTCCTCCTGAAGCGGTGTTCAAATTCACTGCAATATAACAAACATCTAAAGATGAATTAAAAGAGAAATCTTCAGGTATAATAGAACCTGTATTAATAATTTGCACCGGTGTAGCCGTTCCTGAAGTCTGTAATCCTGAACCAATTGAGAAAATACCTAACTGAGTCGCTGAATTTGAAGGACCTGCTTTTTGAGTTGAATAATAAATTTGATTATTAAAAATTCTTGTAGCGTATGCTTTTGAAGGAATAGCTCCAGAACCTAAAACAGTTGGTGTACCTGGCCCAACATAATTTATACCATCCACATTTGCTGTAGAAGCTCCACCTACCCAATAGTTTGTTCCATCTGAAACAGCTGAACGTATATCATTTAAGTTAAACATTGTAGAACTTGAATACATTTGTTGGTATAATCCTGAAGGTGTTACTTGTCCAATTACTCTTGGTACAGTGTTAGAAGCAGTTGCAGTAACATCAGCAAAAGTTGATGAAGTACCGTAACCAGCAACTACTAAATATTTACCATCTGTAGAATTCGTTAAAAATCCTTCTGAACCACCATATACTCCCGCTGTTTGAATTGGAGTAGTTCCTGTTGAAGGTAAATTAACTGTTACACCAGGCACACCTGTAACTGTATACTCTTTCAAAGTAATTGAATTTGAAGATTTACTTACACTACCAGTTGTTTGTAGTACTACGATTCTACCAGGAGTAAAGTCAGTTGAAATAAGCGTAATATTAATAGATCTAGGAATACTATTACCATAACTATTGATAGCATAAACACTTAAATTTCCAGCTGTTGCATTTGATGCAAAGTTAATCGTTATACTATTTCCTGAACCAATAATAGTAGCCCCTGTTCCACTATAACTCCAAGAATAAGTTACTGAAGGGTCATTTGGAACTGTATAAGCTACACCTGATTGACCATAAATTACAGTTGAAGAACTAACTGTAAAATCAGCAGGTTGAGAAGGTAAATGTGTTACTGTTAAAGCTAGAGACGCAATTGAATCACATCCTGCAGCATTCGTCGTAGTATATGTATAGGTTCCTGAATTTGTATAATTTGTTCCATTCCAAGAATATGAATCATTTACTGTTACCGTATTTGTAGATTTAGTAGTTAAACAAATATTAAAGTTTGCTCTAACTGTTGTTGGATTGAAATCTTCGTTTTTAGAAAATAAATTACCAACTCCTATTCCCATGTCGGCATCTCTTCCAAGACCCATCACGTTAACTTTTCTATCTGTATATAAGTTTACTAATGTATATCCTAAGTATTGTTTCCCTGCTCCCATGAACAATGTCTCAACTCTTGAACCTCCATTACCTGCAACTACTTGCCATGTTTTTCCAGCATGTGGGTGAATAGTATCCCAACAGTGTTCGTGTGCTGCAAACATTGCTTCACAGTTATTGTTCTCTAAATATTTCCACAAACTATCTCTTTGTGCTACGTAAGCTGCACTTCCAGAATTTTCTAATCCATCTCCAGGTTTCATTGATGAAGAGTAAGCTGGTTTGTGACCAAAAGCAAATATATGACGTGCATTGTTTGCTCTTGCGGTTTGAACATCGTTCGCAACCCAATGGAAAGGTACTTTACTATCTTGTCCTGTTGGATCTGTATTTAATACGATGAAGTGATCTTGTCCATAATTGAATGAATAAGTCAGTTTGCTTTGGTCTGTAGCTAAATTATCTGCTCCGCCAACGCCTGGACCATTGCTTCCATTAATATATGGTGCCATTACTCGTGTGTAAATACGTTCAGCTTCAACATACGATGTTTTTCCTGCTGCCTTATTTTGAGTTTCGTGGTTACCAGGGATTGCTACCAATGTGATGTTCATTGATGACAATGGGTGAGATTGATAAATTGCTTTCCAGCTTGTTAATTGTTTTACCAATTCTGCTGTATCAGCTACTCCCTTGTATCCCATTACGATATCTCCTGTTAAGAAAAGGTATTTTGGCAATGGACTGATATGTGAAATCTCTGTGAATAAACGTTTCAATTGGTAAACGTTCGCTGTACTTTTTCCTGTTGCAACATCTAATCCTGTTGTTGCTGATGTATCTGTGTAATCTACTCTGTTACATCCAACTGTTACAAATGAGTAATCTAAGTTCGTTTGTGGAATTGTTATTGAATTGTTTAAGTTAATCGCTACTGTTCTTGCAGTACTTGATCCACAAGCAACATTATTTGCAGTTACACTTAATGTTCCACTTGTTGCAATTGAAGAGAAATCAATTGTTACACTATTTCCTGAACCATTGATGGTTTCTCCTGTTCCGCTATACGTCCAGTTGTATGTTACACCTGATACATTTGGAACTGTATAAACAACTCCCATTTCTCCTTTGTAAACAAATGTGTTTTTAACTGTGAAATCTGCTGGTTGTTGAGGTAAACTTACAACCATTGTTAAAGAATTTGATGTAGCAATTGAAGGACTTACACAAGCATCGGAAGATATTAATATACAAGTAACTACATCGCTATTTAGTAACGAATTAGTTGAAAAAACTGCATTATCTGTGCTTACAATATTACCATTTAATTTCCATTGGTAGCTAGCAGTTCCGCCGTTTGTTGGAGTAGCTGTAAAAGTTACAGTTGCACCTGGACAAACTGAAGTTCCTAAATCTGAAGCAATACTCACTGACGGAACAACTGTTGGATTAACCGTAACCGTTGTCGCACTTGATGTTGCTGAGCAATTACTTGCATTTGTAACAGTAACTGAAAAAGACCCGGATGTTGAAACAGTAATAGCTTGAGTTGTTTCACCAGTTGACCATAAATAACTAGAACCAGAAGATGCTGTTAAAGTGATTGAATTACCTGAACAAAAAGTTGTCGCTCCACTTGGAGTTATAGTTGCAGTTGGTAATGCATTCACTGTTCCTGTAACAGAAGAAGTAGAAGTACCACAACCATTAGAAACAGTAATTGAATAAGAACCTGTTGCAGCGGTAGTTGCTGATGAAATACTAGGATTTTGAGATGAAGATGTGAAACCATTTGGTCCAGTCCAAGAATGAGTTAATGGTGATGTACCAGTTGTAGATAAATTTAAATTTAATGTATTATCAGCACAAACAGAACTACTTGTAACAGAAGTTATAGCAGGAGCAACACAAGGAGCAAAATCTACTCCGTGAAACCAAACATTTGTAGTCGCTGCAACTAAAGTAGAAGCTGAAGAACCTGAACCAGTATCTGTAATTTTGATGATTCTATTTCCAACAGTTGCTTCAGAAGTAGTAGCATAAATTACAGGATTTGCTCCTGAATAATCTACTACCAAACCATAAGCTCCGATATTTGAAACACCAGTTCCTAAAGTATATTGTAGTGTCCAAGTTGCACCAGATTTTGTCCATTTTTGAATTCCTCCAGCTGCGGTGTTTAAATTAACTGCAACATAACAAATTGTACCAGCAGTATTAAAAGAAAAATCTGCTGGAACAGTAGTACCCATATCAATTACTTGTGTCAAAGTTGGTGAACCACTAATTGGTAAACCAGTTCCAACTGAAAATATTCCTAAATGAGAAGTTGTATTTGAAGGTCCTGCTTTTTGGGTAGAGCAATACATTTGACCGCCAAAGATTCTTAAACCATACGCTTTAATTGGTGTTGCACCACCTCCTAAAACAGCTGCAGTTGAAGGACCAAAATAGTTTATACCATCAACATTTGCAACAGAAGCACCTGAAGTCCAATAATTTGTTCCATCAGAAACACCACCTCTTATATCATTTGCACTATAATAAGTAGTACTCGAATACACTTTTGAAAAATTACCACTCGCATCTATTTTATAGATAGCTCTAGGAACAGTAGCTGAATTTGAAGCAGTAATATCAGTAGAAGAATAGTCAGCTGATGTAGAGTATCCTCCTAAAATTAAATTTGCTCCATCAGAAGATTGAGTTAAGAATCCTTCTGAACCACCTAAAGTAGCTGCCATTTGAATAGTGTTAATTCCTGTTATAGGCAATGTAACTGAAACACCTGAAACACCTGAAGGTGTATATTCTTTTAACGTAACTGCTGAACCAAACTTTGTTGTGGCTCCAGTAGTTTGAACTGCAACTATTCTACCTGGAGTAAATGAACTTTGCCCGAAAAGGAGAAAAGTGCAAAAAATCGAGGAAATTGCTAATAGTAATGTTTTTGATTTCATAACTTGATAATTTGTCGTAAAGACTAGTATTAAATATTGAAACCAAAATTACTTTTGACTAATTAAGTGGAAAAGAAATCGAATTAACTATTGATTAAATAATTAGTTGATTTGTTAATTCTATAATAAGAAAATTTAAGTAAAATTTACTATTAGTTAATATTTGATTGTTATTACAATGTGTAAAACAAACCACAATTACTGCCAATAGAATAAAAATATTTTTTTACTGGTGCATCCATGACAGTTGTGATTGATTGTCTGTAAATTAATTCAAATTTAAAACTCCATTTAGGAGAAAAATTTGTTTTTAAACCTGCTCCAATTATAGAAGTAAAATTTAATTTAGAAAATTCTGAATTTCCTATTATTAACTCTCTTGATGACGAATTTTCCTTTTGCATTAATATTTTACTTGAAAGAAACAGATTTGAAGAAATTCCTGCAGAAATAAAAATTTTTGTATTCTTATTTATAATATTATAATTCACTTTTAAAGGAATATCTAAATAGTGAATGTGATCTACATATTTTTCAATTGTAGGAATAATTTTAGATCTTAGTTGTTCACCTTTATCCGAATACAATATTCCAGTTGAAAGTGAAATTTTTTGAGTAAATTGATAATCTAAATTTATTCCAGTCGTAAACCCAAATTTAGCAACTTCCAATGTATCGAATTGATCTTTCATCCATTGATTATCAGAATTTGTATTCGTAATTCTATAACAAAAATCAGGTGAATAAGTTAAACCTATTGCTATCGACTTTGGTTTAATTGTATCAGAAGTTTGAGCTAATATAAAGATTGGAAATAAGAAGATTATAAATGAAATTATTCTTTTCATGTGAAATTTTTTAAAATTTTAGTCTTTAACGCAACGGATACTAAATCCATAATTTTTGTAGGTAAATTGTCGATATACTCCTTTTTGCTGACTATCTAAATATCGATACCAAGCTTGATTGTTATGCTCAGTCGAAGTCCAGAAAAATGCAGTATTTGTCTGATTGTTTAATGATCCATTAAAAACTCTACAGCCAGAAGGTATAGCATCAAAACCAACAGTACTTGAATAAATTTCAATCGGATTAACCCATTCAATAGACGTTTTCATCAACATTAAACCGGTATTAGATCCTCTCCAAGCCAAACCATCAGCTTCTTCTTGTTTTGTTCCAAGTGACTTTTCTAATGTCTTCCACTCTTCATCAGAAGGAATGTGCCAACCTTGTGGAGCTATTTTTTTTGAATTGTTTACAGAAAACCAATTATATAATAATCCAAAACGAGCATCAGCTGAACAAAATGAGCCTACTTGAGTATTTTCCCATATGGAATCATTTCCTGAAATTGAAATTTCATTTATTGCTGTTCCATCACTATATTTATGCACTTTTAAATTTTCAGCCATCCACCATTGATCACCAATTTTAACAGTCTTGTATACATTCCCATCAATGTCTTGCATCGTACTGGTTTCATTTGGAACAGTCTCTTTTTTTGTTTCTTTTTTACAAGAAATAAAAAGAAAAACAATAATTCCAAAAATATAATTTAACCTCATCATTTTGAATTTCATTAATTTTTCATAAATAATTTTGTAGCAGTTTGCCCTCCTGCATTTACTAAAACAGTATATAACCCATTATCAATTGCATTTAAATCAATTTCTTCATTTGAAATAAAGTTTGCATTACCAAATGATTTTTCAACAAGTACAATCCCAAAAGAGTTAATTATTTTGTAACTTAATTCCGTTGATTCACCAGCAATAATATTTAAGATTAATTTTTCGCTTGCTGGATTAGGATGAATATCGAATTCAAAAGAGTTTCCTCTTTGAGACGGACAAACTACTGAAATATCACGATTTGCACATGCACCTGGATAACAACATAATGATTCAATCATAAAATTAACTTTTGAATCATAATTACAAGCCATTGAGTCAGAACAACCAAATACTATGGGTGTTTGACAAGCACCTGGTAGGCTGCAAACAAATGATTTATCATATTCTAAGTAATTTCCATCTGTACATCCACATGAGTATGGATAACTCAAAAAAGAACTAACTTCTTCATCAGATTGAAGTAAAGTATCTTTAGAAACATATTTTAATGTTTGTAAAACACCATCTACAAGTGCTTCAATCTCTAGATTGATTTCAAATGAAAGTTGACCTTTAGTTGTTAATTGGGCAATTAACACTTGATTACTATCAGTAAGCACACCTGAAACTCCAGAATTTTGAAGTGCAAAACTAGTACTTGAAAAACTCATTTTAGGTACTAATGAACCAAATATTGTACTGTCATTTCCTGAAACAAAATCTTTTATTCCATTATCAATCCAAGTATCTGGAATGTTTACCATCGTATCCATTCCATCAGAAATAGTAAGCGGAATGCCTAATAACGCGTCATTATTCGTTAACATTCCATCCGAAATCATCGCACTTCCTCCGTCATTATTTACTCCTCCAATGAAAGAACCATCAATATCTTGTGATTTTAATAAACCAAAATAAGTTTTGTTTCCTTGCTTTTTAGTTGTTTGCCCCAAAGTCAACCATGTATCCAATGCTACAGTATTTTCACCATATCTAGCTTTAATAAAGTCTTTTGCAAAGGTTTGACCTTCAATATTATTGTAAAAATAATCAGTACTTGAAATTGAAAAGGGATGCTCATTATTTCCATAAATTTTTTTCAATTTACTTCCAGGTAACATATCTACGTAAATTCTGTAAGTAGTCGAACCAGCTTCAACTTTTCCACCAATTGTATCTGTTGAATCAGCGTAATTTGAAATATAATAAGTTTCAACAATAATCTTTTCAAGTTGTGAAAAAGCAGATGAAGAAATAAAAAATAATACGAATATGTAAAAACAATTTCTCATTTTCAAAATGAATTTAATTTGTTATAATTTATAGGAAATACTCAAGTTATAATTTGTTCCATATCTGAAACTATCATAATCTACCCATCCATTTGGTAATTTATAGGCTCTTCTAACTTTAGCATTTAATAAATCTCTTATTGTTAGACTTGCACTGAAATGTTTACCTAGTGTCTTCGTCACCTTAAAATCAATAGTGTTTCTAGGCATTTCATAAACATCTGGTCGACCTTTTACAATTCCTGTAATAACTAACCTAGGACCTTGAACATTATAACTTATAGTTGCCGTTAATCCTAAACTATCTGCTTTATACATTAACAAAGCATTTATTATGTAGGGAGCTTGACCAAGCATAGAACGATTAACTGTATCAATTGGAGTAGAAATTTTCTCACCATTTACATATTGAATATCTTTTCGGATAAAAACAGAATTTGATTTTACTAAAGTCACATTCGTTCGAAATTCAAAGTATTTTGAAATTGCCTTATTAATTTCAAACTCTATACCTTTTACATTAGATTTATCAATATTCTGCCAACTAATAGCACCACTTTCAAAACCCATTTCAATATGATTCTTAAAATCTTTATAAAATAAACTTACAGAAATATTATCACCATTTTTTAAGTAAGATTCTGCACGAATATCAAAGTTTTTAATATGTACCGTTTTCAAATCGGAATTACCATGAATTAAAGTTCTATACTCATTATCATAAACTGCAGCATCATTTAGTTCTCTAATACTTGGTCGTGCAACAGTTTGGCTGTAATTAAATCTTAAATTCGTTTTTGCAAATTGAATTTTAGTTATTTTATAAATGATATTCGCACTAGGTAAAAAGTTTACTTCATTAATATTAGCAGCATTCACACTATTTGGCAGTCCGAAACCATTTCCTCTTCTCGGATCATTTTTTGCATAACCTAAACGATAATAATCATTAATATCAGTAAAAATTTTAGCTTGTTCAACTCTCAATCCACCCGAAAAACGGATTGAAGATTTTAATTCATAATCAACCATTGCAAATGCAGCTTTAATGATGCTATAACCAAAAGAGTGATTGTAAGCAGCTTTATTTTCATCGTAATAATAGTCTACTTTTCCGTTCGACATAATAAAACGATTCGCATTTAAAAACTCATCAATATTTTCGCTTGTAGGACTTGGATGAGAACCATTACCTTCAACAATTGAAAAATCTTGAATATCTGATTTACGATCTGTACGTTGATAAGCTCCACCAAATTTCACTTTACGTAATAATTTTTCTGTTGCATTTTTTAATGGTAATTCAGCTGATAATCTTGAATCAAAAATATTTTCTGATAAATATCTATAAAAACGATGAACTCCATCTCCCACTGTAGGTCCAAATTGGTAAACACTTTTCACATTATTATCTAAAGTATATCCGTACTGAATGACTTTAAAATCTGGAGCTATACTATTACCTTGTGTAAAAGATGAATTAAAATCTATTTTCATTTTAGGCCCAGCTAAATAGTGTTCAGATTTAAATTGATATATTTTTTGTTTTCGTTGTTCGTAAAAGAGTAAGTTCTGTGTTCTACCCTCTTGACTCCCAATAGAATTAGTTGGAATTGAAGTTGCAAAATTACCAATATCATTTGTTCCACTGAAATTAGGCATAAACATCAATGACACTTTATTTTTATCATTGAGTTTGTAAGCTAAATTCATTAACCCACTCCAACTATTTGTTTCTCTACTTACTTTCGCAGAATCTCTAACATCAAATGGGAAATTCAATTGTTCAGCACCCACTCTTTGAGAAACCCCATTTGGATCATATCGAACAGCAGTAGCATATCTGAACCCAACTATATATCCTAATGGTTTTCCAAACAACGTTACTTGATCACCAACACTAAAGCTTTGTGTATTATTTAAAGGCGCTTTTCTTTTCACTATATTCCAATTGTGAGCAAAACCATTATTATAATCTGAACCATCAGGATTAATTCTACTTTCTGCTTGCGCCTTATAAGTATTATTATATTGATTTTGTGCATTTTGAATAGCTGCTGGATCATTTATTAAAGCCCTTGGCAATAAACCCAATTGGACTAATCCTAATTTATTGTAGGTAATACCTTCTGAAGTTCCATCAATCCAGCCATCAACTCCCAAACTATTAAAATAAGAACCCAATCCTAAAGCAACCATTTCTTGATAGGTAGATGGATTTAATGTTGGAGAACTAATCGGCTCATCTTTTCTATTTCTTAATCCATTATCATAACCTAACCAATCAGTTGAACTTCTTTGAGTACTAACTATATCTTTGAAAGAAGTTTGAGCATTATATCCAAATTGTGATTCAACGTTCACTTGTAATTTGTCTGGATAATCTTTTGTTTCAACTGAAATGTATGCTCCTGTCCAATCACCTGGCAAATCAGGACTAGCTGTTTTAGTTATGATAATATTGTCAACTAAACTTGCAGGAAAAATATCTAATTTAATATTATTTGTTAGTGGATCGAGTGTCGGAATACGAGAACCATTCAAGGTTGTTTTAACATATCTATCACCAATACCACGTACAGTAATAAAACCACCGTTTGTTGAAACACCTGAAACTCTCGCAACAGCAGCACCAATTGTTGCATCACCAGTCTTTTTCATTGTTTCAGCTGAAATGTAATCTAAAGTTGTAGCTGAATTAATTTTAATTCGTTCCATATAGCCATCGTTCGAACGAATTTGTTTAGCTACAATTTTCACTTCCTCTAGCTCGGTTTTTTTAGGGGAAATCGTGAAATTTTTGATCAAAACTTCATTATCTTTCAATTGGACAACCTCTAGTATTGTATCATAACCAATATAGGCAATAACCAACGTTAAATAATTTGAATTTTTTATCGAAATATTATAATTTCCATCAAAATCACTTAATGTTCCAGCTGTTTTTTCATTTTGAGGATAAATTTGAACATCAAAAACAGGCTGCCCTTTTTCATCTGTAATTTTTCCCCGAACGATACCTTGACTCCATGAAAAAACCGTTGTCATCGAAAATATGACAAAAATTAGTAATCTATTTTTCATTTGAAACTTGTTTTCCTTGAAAGAATTAATGTTTGATTATTTTGAAAGTATTTACTTTGTCGTTAGCAGTAACGTTAACGAAATAAATTCCATCAGGTAAATTACTTGTTTCAACTTTTTTAGAATAATTTGCTTTCATATCATTCAAATTTTCAGAAACTAAAGTTTTTCCCATTACATCTTGAATAGAGTAATTATTATTTTGAGAATTTAATTCAGCATTATTAATATAAATTGTAAATGCATCTTTTACTGGATTTGGGTAAATCGAAACGAATGTTTTTTGAACTTCTAATGCATTTACACTAGCATTTCCTCCAGCACTTGTTGTATCTTGAACAAAAGACGAATAAATTAAAGTTGAATCCGTCAATTGACCGTTCCCAGGGTTTAAAGCTGTATAAATTTCGCTACCCCCTGATACTGGAGTTCCAATTTGAAGATTTAATTCAAAACTAAAAATTCCATCTGTTGTAAATTGCCCTAATAACACCATATTACTAGCTGTTACTCCAGTTGCTCCGCCTAAAGCAGCAATAGCTCCATTATTAATAGCAAATGTATCACCAGGTGTTTGATCGAAAATATCTAATTCTGAAGTTATTCCTAAAACATTAGGAGCTATCGGAGTTCCAGGCATCATTCCGTCCTGAGCGTTTGTACCATTAATTGGTATACCCATTTCAATTGTACTATTTGCCAATAATGATTGAAGATTTCCAATTGAACCATCTGTATCTTCTGATTTTAAAACTCCCATTTTTCCAGAAGCAACTCCTCCAACTGAAAACCATGAATCAATTAATGTTGTGTTTTTCTTTGTATTATTAACCGTAGTACCATGGGAAAAAGTCGATCCAAAATTTGGATCATTGTAAAAATCAGTTGTTGTATTAACTGTTAAGGTATGAGTTGCATCACCAAATAAGGTAAGGAATTTATATCCAGGTAGTAAATCCGCATAAACTCTGTATGTAACAGAACCAACTCTCAAAGGAGAAACTGCTGAATTATCTGCAGCATTCGTTGAATCAGCAAGGTCAGAAACATAGTATTTTTCAACTACAATTCTTTCTAAACCATTTTGAGCGATTAAAGTTGTTCCAGAAAGGATCAATCCAAGTAATAAAGTAATTTTTTTCATTTTTATTAATTATTTCGTTTAACTCTTTTTTTTCTTTTATTGATTTCTTCACTTTTAA
Organism: Flavobacteriales bacterium; assembly: GCA_947453715.1. Classification (GTDB taxonomy): domain Bacteria; phylum Bacteroidota; class Bacteroidia; order Flavobacteriales_D; family Crocinitomicaceae; genus CAIUKX01. The sequence goes on from CANGHX010000013.1 coordinate 19,544, forward strand.
AAATGAGTGAAGGCAATATAATTTCATTTCCTACTGGATTTCGTGCAACATAATTTTGAGAAACACCTTTTGTTGGAGTTCCAATTTGAATATTTAACTCAAATTCAAACTTACCATCTGTAGTTATTTGAGCTATTAAAACTCGATTCGTAGTTAATGAATCGGGGCCAAAAGAACCTCTACCCATACAAGCCCAAGCTCCATTTTTAGTTGAAAAAACAGAACCTTTATGTTGATATTTAAAAATATTAGCTAAACTATCAATTCCAAAAAAAGTTGGTCTAGGAACGTTTTCAGCTTCAGTTAAACCATCTTTTTCATTTAAACTGTATGAAAAATGCTTATTGTTTTGTAAATACAATTTTTCATGTTTAATTGTTCCTATAGTGTCATCGATTTCTTTCATTACACCGTAATACTGTTCACCTGATGCTCCTGCAGATAACCAAGAATCTAACATCACAGTATTTTTCTTTAAAGTTCTTCTTGGAATAACATTTGGAATAACATCTCCGTTTTCAATGTTATTAAAGAAGTATGTAGAAGTTATCATTTTCAATTCATGACTAGGAGTACCATATGCAGCTTGAAAACTATATCCAGGTAAAAGATCTAAATAGATTCTATATGTTACTGAACCAATTGGTAAAATTCCAGCATATCTATTAGCTGCAGTATCATTTTGATTTGAAACATAATATTTTTCAACAATTACATTTTCTAAACCATTTTGAGCTGTTCCAAAAAAATTATTTAATACTACTAATAATAAACAACTGATGTTTTTCATAACACGTTAACTAAATCCATTTAAGACAGTGCAATGTTAGACATTACAAGTAATCATGGAATTAATGCAGTATTATACTTGAATTAAGTAAACGTATTTATTCTTAATATGAAATCTATCTTGAGTTTATATTGAAAAAATAAAGAAGTCTAACTTATTGTTTGTTATATACTTACATATTAATCATTTATTAACAACACAAAAAAAGGTTGAGAAAATTCTCAACCTTCGTATAATTATTAAATCATTTCACTAAATACTAACCCAATAAAGAAGATTTATTAACCTATAACTTCTACAATTAAAGAATCATCTGTTTTAGTCACTTTAGTCAAACCTAATTGAGCTAAAGACTTTATTCCTTTATCCCATTGTTTATTAGAAAGTGCAGATTTTTCTTTTAATTCCTCTAAATTCATCGTTTTAAATTTAGAAAGAATGTCGAATATTACTTTTTCATTCTCTTCTAATTCTACAGCCTTCTTTTCTCCAAATTTCTCTGGTCTCATTTGAGGGAAAAACAATACTTCTTGAATAGATGAATTATTCGTTAAAAGCATCACTAAACGATCAATACCAATTCCCATTCCTGATGTTGGAGGCATTCCGAATTCCAACGCTCTCAAGAAATCTTGATCGATAAACATTGCTTCGTCATCACCTTTTTCAGATAAACGCATTTGCTCCTCGAAACGTTCTCGTTGATCAATTGGGTCATTTAATTCAGAATATGCATTTGCAATTTCTTTACCATTTACCATTAACTCAAAACGCTCTGTTAATTCTGGATTTTCTCTATGACGTTTACATAATGGAGACATTTCGATTGGATAATCAGTAATAAATGTTGGTTGGATATAGTTTCCTTCACATTTTTCACCGAAAATTTCATCGATTAATTTTCCTTTCCCCATTGTTGCATCTGTCTCAATTCCCATTGATTTACAAGCAGCATGTAATTCCTCTTCAGATTTACCATTGATATCAAATCCTGTAAATTCTAAAATTGAATCACGCATTGTCACTCTTTTGAAAGGAGCTTTCAAAGAAATTGTATTTTCACCAACTTGAACAGAAGTGCTTCCAACAACATCTAAAGCAACTTTTTCAATCATTTGTTCAGTGAAGTCCATCATCCAATTGTAGTCTTTATAGGCTACATAAATTTCCATTACTGTAAACTCAGGATTATGTGTTCTATCCATTCCTTCATTACGGAAATCTTTTGCAAATTCATATACACCTTCAAAACCACCCACGATTAATCTTTTTAAGTATAATTCGTTTGCAATTCTTAAATATAAAGGAACATCTAATGCATTGTGATGTGTCATAAATGGTCTAGCTGTTGCACCACCTGCAATTGGTTGCAAGATTGGTGTTTCAACTTCCATATATCCTTTATCATTAAAGAAATGACGCATAGAAGCAATCGTTTTTGAACGTTTAACAAACGTATCTTTAACTGAAGGATTAACTACTAAATCAACATAACGCTGTCTGTATCTTAATTCAGGATCTGTAAATGCATCATGAACTTTTCCATCAGCATCTGTTTTTGGAAGAGGAAGTGGCTTAAGTGATTTACTTAATAACGTAAATTCTTCTACGTGAACTGAGATTTCACCAACTTGCGTTGTAAATAAATAACCCTTGATCCCTATAAAATCTCCAAGATCTAATAACTTCTTGAAAACCTCATTATAAAGTGTTTTATCTTCTCCCGGACAAATTTCATCACGGTTAAAATATACTTGAATTCTTCCTGTTGAATCTAAAATTTCAGCAAAAGAAGCTTTACCCATTACACGTTGACTCATCAAACGTCCTGCGATGCAAACCTGCTTCTTATCTTCAAACTTTTCCTTTATGTTAGCAGCATGATCTGTAACTGGATACAATTCTGCAGGATAAGGTTCAATCCCCATCTCACGCAATTTTTTCAACGACTCTCGACGTTGAATTTCTTGTTCGGAAAGTTCTAAAATACTCATTGTTTAATTTTTTCTAGGTGCAAAGATAATTTGAATAGTTGAAATAAGGAAAACAGTTCCAATGAAAGATGTTTAAATTCTAAAAAGAAAGAATTATCTTAATAAATTGACGTGTCCAACTATTGTGTCTTCAAAGCCAGAATTTGCAACGTATTTGATTTTATAAATATATGTATCGTTTTTAGCCTCTACATTACCAAATGTTCCATCCCATCTAAAATCAACTCGATCAGAAGTGAAAACAACTTCACCCCAACGATTGTAGATAGCGACCGTCAAATCTTTTATACCAACAGTACTAGCACTGAAGTAATTATTAAATCTATTTTTATCTGGAGTAAAAGTATTTGGAACAAAAATATAATGTTCTTCTTCAATGAAAATTTCTTTTGAAATCGTGTCTTTACAACCCAAATGATCTGTTGCAACTAAAGTAACCGTAAAATAACCGTGATCGGCATATTCATTATTTGGACAAATCATCGTTGAACTATTTCCATTTCCAAATGTCCAATTATAAGATTGAGCATTTATTGATAAATTTTCAAATGTAATTGGAACATTATTAAAAACGGGTGAACTTGCAATGACAAAATCTGCAGTTGGTTTAATTACTGCAACCGAAGTTGTACCATCAACATGAAAAGTTTGACATTCATCTGAAACGGAAACAATATATGAAGTTGTTGATAATGGATGAACCCATTGGCTAGATGTTGTTGCTCCATTATTATGCCATGAATAATAATATTGACCATAACCACCAGTTGCTTGAACTGAAATTTGTGAAGAGTCAAAAGGACATATTTCAACTGCTGGAGACATAGTTAATTCCAATGGTGGACTAGTGACTATGTAAATAACATTCGCAGCTTGAACTGTATCACACTGATCTTTTACAATAACCGTGTATATAGTAGTTCCACTTGGATATATTGCTTGTAAGGTATCATGACCTAAAAATTCAGGTGTACTACTTGTCCATTGATAAGTATATTTTCCTGCACCACCTTCAGCGTGCACGCTCAGAGTATCATGCAAATAAGGACAAATCACAGTAATGTCAGGAGTTTCAATTAATGTAATCGGAGGATAAACAGGTACTGTAACCGTACCAATATCACTTACCGTTTGATGTAAACAATTATCTGTAACTGTGCAGGTATATGATGTTGTTACTAATGGTCCAACCGAAATGGATGAAGATGTCCCTCCTGTATTCCAAACATAGGTATAGGGACCAGCTCCACCTGATACAGTTGCATATAAAATAACCGGATCACCATAACATAAAACATTTGTATCTTGTACTGCAACGGTTACAGGCAATACATCTTCGATTTTTAAGTCAAATTCAATTGGAACTGTATCACCGCATGCATTCACCAATGGAAATAATAAATGAACATTTTCTTCTGGCTCAACAATTCCATCATTAATAGCATTAAATGAAAAAGATGCTGTTGTTTGACCAGCAGCAAAATTTATTGTTGCTGGAATTGTTGAAGTATAATCGGCACCTTGAGTAGCCGTTCCTGATAATATAACAGGTATTGAAATAGGTGTATCAAGCGAAGATGCGGAACCTGATCGTACAATGTTAAAGTTAGCGGTAACACATCCTTCAATCATTTTACTAGGATCTGGATAAGCCTGATAAGATAAATTATATGAAACATCAATTGGCATTTTAGATTTTAAACTATTTGCTTCTAAAAAAATTCCAGAATCATAAATTCCATCCCCTGCATCTGCAACTGCGATAACCAAATGATAGGTTTTACCACACTGAACTTTCGAAACAGCTTCTAATGGTTTTGTAAATCCATCATATTGTATGTAGGATGCTGAAGAATTATAAGGCGAATCACTTCCAGTTCCATTATAAACAAAATAATTGCTATTAGTACTAATATTAACATTATCAATAGTTACAGCTGTTCCACTCCCAGGTAATTTAGCTATATTTTGTTGACCCGAAATTCCAGGTCCAGAAATAAAAAATCCAAAAACATCATTAAAACCTTTTTTTACAAATTCAGGATATTCCTCTGAACCAAAAACATATTTAAATTTTACAGTATCTGAATACGGAACAAAATCAAATTGTAACACTGCAGCATTGTATGTTTGAGCTCCATTTACCAAATTAGTTAGTAAGGGTAAACCTGGAGCATGATTGTCTACTCCAGAATTAGCAACATTATTTGGTCCTTGAGGTCCATCACCATTATTATAAATAGTACCTGTTGTCATTACAATACCTGATGAAATACCTAAATTTGTACCAGTTGCACTAAATGAACCTATTGAAGTAGACACACCGTTGTATTGAACATTTGATACAGTAACACCAGGACCTAACAGAATATTTTGAACCAAACTTCCAGCACTATTGACACTAGTTGTTAATTGTCCGTATGAACAAAAAACAATTAAAAATGACATTATGTTGAAAGTTATAAATTTCATTCTGTTTATATAGACGTAAATTTAATGAATTCGTTACTTTTACAGTTGTAATAATTTAGATTTAGTAAATAATTAACAATTGATTAACTGCAAAATAAGTGAAATTATTGCATTGATTCATAGATAAAAAAATGGCCTGGTTAAAAAATAGAATCGAGAATTTAAAAGAGCAACTTCGAATTGTTGTCACAAACCCTGATAACTTCGAAGTGAAATGGACAATCACTAGTAGTAAAATTCAAATATATTCTTTCATTTTTTTGGTTGTTATTGTTGTCGGGATACTTTTTTCATTATTAATTATAAAAGGTTCGTTATCTGGATATGAAGCAAAAAATGATGTTACAATTGATCGTCAAAAGTTGATGTCACAAGCCCAAGAAATTAAAAAATTATCTTTAAAAATAGACTACCAAGAATTATATATTTCAAACATCAAAAAAGTAATAAATGGTGAAATTATTGCCGATTCCTTTAACTCAGAAATTCCGGAAATGCAACAAGTAATAGTTCCAAAACTTGATGGAAAACTAACTGATAATGAAAAAGAAATAGCAAAGAAAGTAAAAGATGATATGCAAACATCATCACAACCTAAAATAAAAAAATCAAAGAAATTAACATACTTTTCAAGTCCTGTAAAAGGGGAAATAATTGCCACTTATGATCTAGCAAACCATCCATTTATTGAAGTGAAAACAGCAAAAGATATGACAATAAAAGCATGTTTGGCTGGTACAGTAATTTATTCTGGATATACATCAAAAGATGGTTATATGTTAATAATCGAACATCCAAATGACTATATTTCAATCTATAAACATGCAAAAATTGCATTAAAAAAAATCGGTGCTAAAGTTCAAACAGGTGATCCAATTGGAATTGTAGGAAAAAATGGAAGTTCTTCATTTGAACCTCATTTATGGTTTGAATTATGGTATAATCAAAATAGCCTAAACCCGATTGATTACATAAGCTTTAAATAATTCTGAAATCTTGTTACTTTTGCAACTTCTTGCATTCTAATTAAAAAAAATAGTATGAACGTATTAAATATATTTACCTGCATTTTAATCTCAATATTTTTCATTTCTTGTTCTTCGAATGAAGAAAATACTGAAATTGATACAAATTCGACATATACTCCAATGCAAAATGAGGATGAATATGAAAAATACGTTGCTGAAATCGACATGAATGATACATTAATGGAAGTTGGAAGTTTATCATTTACGAAAGAAGATGCATCTGAATTCGAAGTATCTGCTTTTTTAGATGGAAAGAAAAAAATTGTAAAATTAGTTCAACGTTTTGTCAATGGTCAAACAAAAGAATATGGAACTTCAACATTTTACTTTAAAAAAGGAAAAAAAATTGTTTCAAAAGAACGTTTTGAAGATCACTCAAATGTGAAACCAAAATTTGTTGAACGAATTTCATATTACAAAACACCAGAACAAGTAAGTAGTTCAAAATTCCGTGAAGCAAATTTCGAAGAAGAATTGGATCAAATGCTTTTTATGAAATGTAAACCTACGAATTGTTCTTCCAAAAATGCAGAAGATGCTTTAAATCAAAGAGGTGATTTCATCACAACATTCCAAGGTTTTGTTGAAACTGGAAAAGATTTATTTTTAACAGTTGGTGAAAACAAAAAAGATGGATATATCTCTGCGTTAATGGTTCAAGCAATTGATGAAAATATCAAGAAATTACAAAACAATGAGATTTTGATGATTGGAAAACAATTGACTGTGAATTTTGAACGTATGACTGATGCTTCAGGATTTCAATTTCAAGTGTTAACTGGAATAAAGATTTTAGATTAAACTGAATCAAAAAAAAGGAGCTGTCCAGAAAGAATGAATACAGTTTAAATTTAAACCATATAAGTAATTTAAGGTATTATAAGTTAACTTATATCTAATTGAATAACAGCTTGTTAATTAAAATTATTTGAAACTTATATGTTCTAATAATCCCTTATATGGTTTATTTAAAACAAAGGGACGTCCTTTTCGGACACCCTCTAACATATAATTATTTCCCTTTTATTCTTCTGTAAAATTAAATTGCTCAAACGGATTAAAGCGATTTAAAGTATTAATTTCTTTTATCTTACCATTCTCAACTCTGGCAACTCTACCTGGATATTTCTCAACCATTGTCATATCGTGAGTAGCCATTAATACTGCTGATTTTTCTTCCTTTGCAACGGCCAATAATAATCGCATAATTTCCTCAGAAGTTTCAGGATCTAAATTTCCTGTAGGCTCATCTGCTAATATTAATTTTGGCTTATTGATTAATGCTCGAGCAATAGAAACTCTTTGTTGCTCTCCACCTGATAACGCATGAGGCATCACATTAATTTTATGTTCAATACCAACTAATTGCAATATATCTCTTGAACGAGCCTCCATTAATTTTTTATCTTTCCATCCAGTTGCTCCCATGACGAAAAACAAGTTTTGTAACACTGTTCTGTCCGTTAACAATTGAAAATCTTGAAAGACAACACCTAACTTTCTACGAAGCATCGGCACTTCTTTCTTTTTTAGGTTACGTAAGTCATATCCACAAACAGTTCCCTCACCTTCTTTCAAAGGAACTTCACCATAAATTGTTTTTAACAAACTACTTTTCCCGCTTCCTGTTTTTCCAATTAAATAGATAAACTCAGTTTCACCCAATTCAAAGTCGACTTCGTCTATAACTAAAGCTTCTTTTTGATAGATTTTTGCGTTTTTTATGCGAATAACGTGTTCCACTTCTCTTGTATTTAGTGTAAAGGTGATAAAAATAGGGATGAGAAGAAAAATTTTACTGAAATAATCTTAACAGATTCACGTTTAAAACTTTTATAACAACTTACAAAAAGCATCATCTTCACTCTTAATTTTACTTGGTTAAAACCATTTCTTCGAATTTAACTTTGGATAAAATATAAAAGGTTTAATTTTTAGAAATTGAGAATAAAGATAACAAGGTCATATAAGGCAAATAAATAGTTTATGAACAAATTTTTGGTCATCTTATTTCTGAGTGTAATTACCCAATATTTCGGGCAATCATCAGAGAAATATAATTCTGAATACGCTACATTTTACAGGGCGGAAGAACTTTACAATAAAGAACAATTTGGGGCTGCTAGAAATGAATTTAGAAATTTCATTACACACTTTGACAAGAAAAATGATCCTTTATATGTAAAAGCACTTTATTACGAAGGACTTTCTGCACTTGAATTATTTCACAATGATGCAGTAGATTTATTAATCAGTTTCAATCAAAATTATCCAGAAAGCATCTATCACAATGCCATATTTTTCCGTTTAGGTAAATATTATTATCAAAAGAAAGATTATTCTGAGGCTCTTATTTGGTTAAATCAGTTGAATGTAAAAGATATTGAAGAAGACAATCAATCTGAATTTTACTTCAAAAAAGGTTATGCTAATTTTCAAACGGAACAATTTGGAGAGTCTAAGAAAGCATTTTTTGAAATCAAAGGTGATAGTTCACAATACGCCTCACCAGCACTTTATTATTATTCACATATTGCTTATCAAGATAAATCGTATCAAACTGCATTAGAAGGGTTTGTGAAACTACAACATGATGACCGTTACTCAAAAGTCGTGCCTTATTACATTGCTCAAATTTATCACTTACAAGGAAAATACAAAGAAATAACCGAATTGGTTCCAAGCTTATTAGACACAACAAATATTGTCAATATTAATGACGTAAACCATATTGTTGGAGATGCATTTTATAGAATTGGAAAATTTGAAGAATCAGTTACATTCTTAGAAAAATACAATGAAAAATCGAAAACAACTCGAGAAGATGATTACCAACTTGGATATGCTTATTTTAAAAGTAAAAACTATGAAGAAGCAATCAAATTCTTTGGTAAAACTACTGAATCGAGAGATAGCTTAAGTCAAGTTGCTTATTATAATATTGGAGAAAGTTATTTAAAATTAAACAAATTAGCACCTGCTAGAGCATCGTTTAATGAAGCATCAATGATTGCAATAAATCCAAAAATTCAAAAAGATGCGTTGTACAATTATGCTGTATTATCCTACAAATTAGATATTAATCCATATGACGAAGCGGTCGAAGCATTACAATTATATTTGAATAAATATCCTGAATCAGAGCGCAAAAATGATATCTATCAATATTTAGTGAATGTTTATACCACAACAAATAAGTATGGTAAAGCATTACAATCGTTAGATAAATTGGAAAACAAAGACATCCGATTAAAAACAGCTTATCAAATTGTAGCTTATAATTACGGAATAGAACAATATCAAAAAGGAGAGTATTCTGAAGCTATCAAAACATTTGGTTTAGTTGATAAATATCCTTTAGATCCAACAATTTCTGCAAATGCAAAATTTTGGGAAGCTGATGCTCAATTTCAATCAAAGAAATTCGATAAAGCGATTCAAGGATATAGAGCGTATATTAACTCTCAAGGTATTGTAAATCCGTTTATGAAAGCAGATGCTTACTATAATATTGGGTATGCTTATTATGCAAAGAATGATACTTCTCAAGGAGTTGAAAACTTTAGATTATACACTCAGATGGTAACATCAAGTAACGCCAAAAACAAACGAAAATTAGTAGATGCTTATATGAGAACTGCTGATGGTTATTATATGTTAAGAGAAGACGAGAATGCAGCTAAATTTTACCAAGGTGCATATGACTTAAAATCTGGTTTTGAAGATCAAGCATTATACTATTTGGCAAAAACGTATACATACATTAAAGGAAAAGGAGATTTGAAAATTGCAGCTCTTCAAAATATTATCAATAATTATTCGTCGTCTAAGTATATATTAAATTCAATTAACGAATTAGCAATTACGTATAAATACCTGAATAACAATGATCAAGCGTTAAAGTATTATCAATTGATTGTAACAGATTATCCAAATTCAGTTTTAGTAAAAAATGCTCGAATTGAAATTGCTGATTTATACTATAAAAAACATGAATTTGCAAAATGTGAAAAGGCATATAAAGAAATATTAGAAGAGTTTGGAACAGAAAGTGAATTTTGTGAAAAAGCTTCAAAAGGTTTGTATGAATTATATAACGAACTAAAACGAATTGATGATGCAACTATGATTGCAAATAAATATCCGTGCGCTGGTATTTCAAAAGATCAACAAGAAAGAGATTTGTATTACATGCCAGCAATGAAAGCTTATGGTGATTCAACTAAAACAAATGAAGCGATCGTAGATTTGGAGCGTTATTTAACAACCTATCCAAATGGAATTTATGCTAACGAGGTAAGAAATCATTTAGCAGATTGTCATTATAGAAACAAAAATTTCGACAAAGCAATCGAAATATATATTCAAACATTATCTGAACCAACAAATGGTTACACTGAGCTTGCTGCTATTCGCGTGTCTAAACAATTGTTTAACAATGGGAAATACGCAGAATCAATTCCATATTATGAAAGATTAGAAAGTATCAGTTCAACTCCTGTAATTATATTCAACTCACGTTTGGGAATGATGAGAAGTTATTTCTTAATCGAGAATTGGAAAAAAGCTGCAGATTACTCTAAATTGGTTTTGGAAAGTTTACAATTGAATCCGACAAATCGTTTAGAAGCTGAATATGCAAAAGGAATGTCGAATTATTACCTAGACAATTTTACAGACGCTAAACCATCATTGGAATGGATCGTGAAAAATACAACTACAGAAAAATGTGCTGAAGCTAAATTTTCTTTAGCTGAAATGTATTACAAACAAAAAGAATTAGATAAATCTGATGCTGAAGTTCGTGCATTATTGAAAATGAAACCTACTTACAATTATTGGGTAGCGAAGGGATTAATTCTTCAAGCAAAAACATTGATGTTGAAAAATGATTTATTTCAAGCAGAACAAACTTTGAAATCTGTAAAAGAACATTATCCTGATCAGGAAGATGGAATTTTGAATGAAGCAAATGAAGTTTGGGAAGAATTAATGCAATTGAAAAACAAACCTAAAAATATTGTTGAACCAGGTAACACTGTTATCGAAGTAAACGAAGGAGGAAATTAAGATGAGAAAATTAGTTATATATTCTTTAGTCGCTTTTAGTTGGTTGAGTAGTTTTGGACAAAGACAAGGTGATTCAACTGTTATTAATGTAATATCTAAAAGAACAATTGAACCAGCATTTCGATTTACTGAAAACCCAAAAATCATTGATTCAATAAAGCCAACACAAGTAATTGAGTATCCATTATTAGTCATTCAGCATCCTACAAAAATTGTTTTGGATACAATAAAACCAGCTTCAATAAAAATTGTAGATAAATTACCTCAGTTGTATCATTCATATGTCAAATTAGGAATAGGAAGTAAATTGATGCCTTTAGGTGAAGTTTACTTTGATGGAAATCGTTCTAGGAGATATGCTTATGGTGTTCATGCTAAACATTTAAGTTCATTTGGTGACATCAAAGGATATGCTCCTGCACAATATGATCGTAATAACTTGAATCTATTTGGAAGTATCAATGAAAAAAATTACACGCTTAAAAGTGATCTACATTTCAACAGCAAAGGATTTCATTATTATGGTGTTCAAAATGATTCGTTAAATCGCGATAGTATTGCACAACGATTCACAGATCTCGGTGGTGATTTCTTATACAGCTCACATAAAAAAGATACTGGTAATTTGAATTACTCAATAGGATTGAATTACAATAATTTCCAAACTAAAAAACCATTAATCGACAGTTTAGCAAAATGGAGAGCTACAGAAAACTTCATTGGTTTAGCTGGTTCAGCAATTTACAAAACAGAAAAAGAAGTTTATACTGCCGATCTAAATATTCGCTACAATGGTTACAAATACGGAATTTTAGATACTGGTATTTCTAAAATTGATACAGGACTTGTATTGAATAATACGATTATCAATTTAAAACCAACCATTACAACATTCCTTAAAAACAATAGATTTAAAGCAAGAGTTGGAGTTGATTTAACCTTGGATGCTCATAAACAAACAAAGTTCTACATTTATCCAATTGCTGAATTAAAATATTCACTTTTCAATGACATGTTTATCCCATATGTAGGTTTGAAAGGTGGCTTAAAACAAAACACATTTAAATCAGTATCAACTGTGAATGAATTTGTGTTACCAAACATTGTAATGAAAAACGAAAACACCGTTATCGATGCATTTTTTGGGATAAAAGGAACATTATCAAAAAGAATCAGTTTTAATGCAAGTGCAAGTTTTGCAAGTGTAAAAAATAAACTATTATTTGTTACTGATACAATGTATTCACTTCGCAATAAATTCAATGTTGTATTTGATAATGGAAACATTACAACAATTGAGGGGTCAATTTCTTATCAGTTAGTTGAGAAATTAAAAATTGATGCGATTGGTAGATACTATTCTTATGCTATGACAAAAAACATCTACGCATGGAATTTACCTCAAGTACAAGTAATCACTAGAGCACATTATAATTTATACGATCATTTTATTTTCAATTTAGATCTAAATTTTGAAGGTGGTAGGTACGGATTAGTTTACGCAAAAGAGG
>CANGHX010000014.1 GCA_947453715.1 Flavobacteriales bacterium
ATCATAACCTAAAAAATCAATGATTAAATAAAAATTTCCATTATTTATACTATTTAATTTAAACCTCCCAGTTGAATCAGTAAATTCTCCTTTAACAAAATTAGAATCAGGTAATTGATACAATCTTATACTTGCAAATTCGACTCCTTTATTTGATAAAGAATCTTTTAAAACTCCTGAAATTGAATTAGTTGATTCTTGTGAATAGGTAATAAAGAAAAACATGAAAAATAGCAATATCAAACAATGATTTTTGCTAATAGATATATAATTTAACATTTTGCAAGATCTTTTGTTGTAAAATTAATAAAAGAAGCAGGTTTTTGATTACCATTTATGTAAAAGTTTGAACAAAAAAAAAGCCCAGTAATGAAACTGAGCTTTTATGTAGCGAGGACGAGAGTTGAACTCGTGACCTCAGGGTTATGAATCCTGCGCTCTAACCAACTGAGCTACCTCGCCATAATTGAGGGTGCAAATATAAAAGTATTTTCTTTAAATCAGCTAATAAAAATAATTTTTTATCGAAAAAATAATTGATTTTTGACCTATCTATTTAATTTTCAATAAGAAGATTGTGTTAAATTATTTTTATCAGTAAAAACTGTTTATTTTTTTATTAAAACGTTTTCAACACTTAATTTATTTGAATTTCAATTAGATAGACAATATTCTAATAATTAATAACGTTTACCTTAAATACGTTATAACTACATTCTAAATATTATTTGTAAATTTAAAGTGCTTACATTTTATCAAATACAATAACAACAATGGAAAAAATAAAATTCGAACTTGAATTTTTACTTAAAACATCTTCAAGAGTTTTAGAAAATATGATTACTACTCCTGCTGGATTAAGTGAATGGTTTTCAGATGATGTTGTTATTAAAGATGATCTAATTACATTTAAATGGGATAGCGGTGAAGAGAAAGCACGACTTTTAACCAAGAGAATTTCAGACAAAATCAAATGGCAATGGATTGAAGATGAAGAAGATGGAATTGATAGTTTTTGTGAATTAAAATACCATATCGATCCTTTAACTAAAGTTGTAGTATTAACAATTACAGATTTTGCAGAAGAAGATGAAATGGAGGAAGCGAAACGTCTTTGGGATAACCAAATTCATAAAATGAAACAAACTTTAGGCGCATAATCAAACATTAATTCAAATCCAAGTGAAAAGGCTTTACGTTTTTAGTATTCGTTCTTTTGCAGGTCCTTTTATTGTAACATTTTGTATTTCAATGTTTATTTTAATTCTACAATTTTTGTGGAAATACATTGATGACCTAATGGGTAAAGGGATTTCAATAACTGTAATTCTAGAATTATTATTTTATGTTTCTGCAAGTTTAATTCCTTTAGCACTTCCTTTAGCTATATTACTATCTTCAATTATGACGTTCGGTAATCTATCCGAGCACAATGAACTTACAGCATTAAAATCAAGTGGACTTTCATTATACAGAATTATGCGTCCATTAACTGTCGTGATATTGATTATTGCAGCTTTTACCTTCTATTTTGCAAATTATGTCATACCTGTAGCCAATTTAAAATGGCATTCTTTGGTTTATGATATTCAAAACACTAAAATATCTTCCATCATTACACCTGGTGTATTTAGTAAAGAACTCGATGGTTATGCAATTAAAGTTAAAAAAGAATCAAATAACAATTTTGAAGATATTTTAATTTATGACCATACAGACCCTAATAAAATCAAAACAATTAGAGCCAAAGCAGGAAGAATCTATAAATCTAGTAATGGCAAATATTTGTTTTTTGAATTAAATGATGGGAACCAATCGGAAGAATTAAATCCACAGGCCCCAACTTTTTTACCGAATGGAGAAATACAGCCAACACCAACAAATTTCAGAAAAGCTACACAAACTGGTTTCTCAAAAGCAACGATAAAAATAGATATTTCAGGTTTCAAATTAAGTCGCTCTGATGAGAATTTATTCAAAGATCAATTTGAAATGTTGAATGTATTTCAAATGGATTATGCGATTGATTCAATTCAAAAAAATGCAAATACAGTAATAAATAATTTTGTTTTATCATTAAAAAATGATCATTTATTCTTTGCTTCCCAGCGTTTTATAAACGATTCAAGAAAAAACATTCAAAGTAAGATCATTCCTGAGCAAGGAAAAGTAATTTTATTTGATTCTATTAATAAAACAGATAAAATCAACGCTTTAACTGCTGCATCCATTCGATTAAGACAGAAGAATGAAAATCTTAATGGTCAGAAAGATTTTATGGCAGCATTGGATTTCAATATTGTCCAATTTGCAATTGCATTCCATAAAAAAATAGCTTTGACTTTTGCCATTGTTGTCTTGTTTTTTGTTGGCGCTCCTCTTGGTGCTATTATCCGAAAAGGTGGTTTTGGAGCACCAGTTGTAATTGCAGCCTTACTTTTTATGGTTTATTTTATTTTGATTACTGTTGGAGAAAGTTTAGCGCAAGAACAAGTTATTTCAGCAGCATTAGGTATGTGGTTTGCAACATTAGTTTTAACTCCTTTTGCAATAGTCTTTATGCTAGCGGCAGCAAATGACTCTCCAGTTTTCAATAAAGAAACCTATACAAAATTATTTTCAAAATTAACTTTTAGAAAACATAGAAAATGAATGTATTGTATTTAACAAACAAACCCATTTTCCCAAAAGTGGATGGCGGTTGTGTAGCAATGCATCAATTTCTAAAATGTCTGTTAAATGCCGGTTATAATGTCAAAAACTTTACAATTTCTACTCCAAAACATCCTTTTGAAATAGATAAATATCCATCAAAACTTTCAACAATTATTCAACCTGAAGGTTATTATATAGATACTAGATTATCAGCAATTAATGCAGCTAAAAGTCTATTAATCAATTCATCATACAACATTGACAGATTTCATTCTATTGAATTAGAGAAAATCATCATTGATTACATCAATAAAAATGAATGTGAAATTGTAATTTTTGAAAGCATCTTTTTCGCCCATTATATTAAGCAAATTAAAAAGAAATGCAACGTTAAAGTTTTACTAAGAAGTCATAATGTAGAACATGAAATATGGGAGAAATTAGCTTCGAATGAATCAAATCCGTTAAAAAAAATTTATTTAAATAAATTAGCCAAAAACTTAAAAAAAGTTGAATTGTCTACTTTACCACTTTTTGATGGAGTGTTTTGTATTTCTAAATTGGATAAAAATAAATTCAAGTCATATTTACCTGATATAAATTATGCAACCATTCCTATAACAATTGATCGATCACAAATAAATTCAGATTATTCAATTCAACGCTTTTTCCATATTGGTTCTATGAATTGGAAACCAAATATTGAATCTGTTAATTTACTCATAAATGATATTTTCCCTAAAATCAGAACTTTATTACCAGATGCTGAACTCATTTTAGCAGGTTCAAATATGCCGAAAGAAATTTTGTCAAATACAGCAAAAGGCATTAAAGTGTTAGGTTATATTGAAGATGTTTCAAGTTTTATGGCTTCAAATGGAATTATGATTGTACCTTTAAAATCTGGTTCAGGAGTTAGAGTTAAATTACTTGAAGGTTTGAGTTTAGGAGTTCCAATTGTTACAACATCACAAGGTGCCGAAGGAATAGAATCAACATTATCTGATTCAACAAAACGAACAATGATTATTGAAAATGAGATTGAAAATATTATTGAAAGTGCAGTAAATCTTTATCAAAATCAAGAGTTAAGATCAGAATTGGGTCAAAATGGACAAAATTTAATACAAACTAAATATCAAATTGAACCTGTAACAAATAAAATAATTGAGTTCATCAAACACATATCATAAAAAAAAGTTGGTTATAATACTTTCAAGATTTCCTTTTCCTTTGGAGAAAGGAGATAAATTGCGAGCTTATCATCAAATTGTTGAACTTTCACAATATTACAACATAACTTTAATTACAACAACTGATAGAAAAATTCATAATTCTTCAATAGATAAATTAAAGCCTTACTGTTCTACTATTCATATTTTTAAGCTGAGTAAAATTTCTATTCTGTTCAATACTTTATTTCAATTTTTCACCAAAAAACCATTTCAGATTGGTTATTTCTATTCTAGTAAAATCAATTTCACAATTCAGCAAATATTAAATGAAGTTCAACCTGATCATATTTACTGTCAACTAATTCGTGTTGCTGAGTATGTCAAAAATTATCATTCATGCTCAAAAACAATCGATTACATGGATGCGCTTTCAAAAGGTATAGAACGAAGAATTGAAAAAGCACCTTTTTATTCAAAATGGTTATTCAAAATAGAAGCAAAAAAATTAGCCGAATACGAAAGAAAAATATTTGATTATTTTGAAAATCATATCATTATTAGTGAACAAGACCGAAATTTCATTATCCATCCTGATCGAAAAAAAATAATTTGCATCCCAAATGGTGTAGATGATTCATTTTTTGAAAACATTGATAAAACCAATGAGTTTGAATTACTTTTTATTGGAAATTTAAGTTATGCTCCAAATATAGAAGCAGTTCAATACATCAATAATAAGATTCTTCCATATTTCAACCAACATAAGCATCCGATTAAATTGCTGATTTCTGGAGCTACTCCTAGCCCACTTATTCAAAAAATTGCTCAAAAAAATGAGAATATTAAACTTACTGGTTGGGTGAATGATATTCGAACTTCTTATGCGAGAGGTAAAATTTTTATTGCACCAATGATGATTGGAACTGGACTTCAAAATAAATTAATTGAAGCGATGGCAATGGGAATTCCATGTATTACCACTACCTTAGCAAATAATGCTATTAATGCTCAAAATGAACATTCAATTGTTGTAGCTGATTCACCTGATGAATTTAATAAAGCGATTGAAAAATTATTATCAAACGATCAATTTTACAATACAATATCACAAAATGGAAAAAGCCATGTGTTAAATAATTTTAACTGGAGAAATTCTTCAATCAAATTACACGAACTTTTTATTAAAAAATAAGAAATGCTAGAAAAAGAAGAATTTAAAAAATTAAATAAAGGATTTTGGGTTGGATTTCAGGCACATATGTCTAAAACAAGAAATTCAAATGATAAAAGAATAAATTGGGTTAATTATAGATCTGATGTAAAATCTATCTATATTCGTTTAGAAGTTGATGGTAAAGGTGCTCGCTTATGCTTTGATATTCAAGAAAAAGATGAAGAATTGAGAAACTTAATCTATGAACAAATGACTGAATTAAAAGTTGTTTTAGAAGATATTACAGTTGAAAAACCAATTTGGGCACCTTCATTTTTATTACAAAAAAGACAAGATATTTCAAGGATTTATTGGGAAAATGATACGTTAAATTTATATAAAATTGAAGATCATCAAAAAATTTATGAATACCTAAGAGAAAGATTGATTAAATTTGATCAGTTTTATCAAGAATACAAAGAAATATTAATCGCAATGGTTAATTAAATCAATTTATTATGCAGAAGCAGTTACTTTTTATCATATCTATATTTTTCATTTATTATTCTCAAGCTCAAACTATCATTTTTCAGGAAGATTTTCAAAATGGAATTTCAAATTCTTGGACTTTAATTGATAATGATGGATTAACACCTGTTTTTAGTGAATATAATAATGCTTGGGTTGCCATTGTAGATCCTGAGAATGCATTAGATACAGTGGCAAGTTCAACTTCATATTTTAATCCTACTGGAAAAGCTAACCGTTGGTTAATTACTCCTCAAGTAACGCTTGGAACTTTTGGTAATTTCTTAGATTGGAATGGAAAATCTCAAGATGCATCTTTTCTTGATGATTATATGGTTTTAATTTCAACAACGGGAACACAAATTTCTGATTTTACTGATACATTATTAGAAGTTTCTGGTGAAAACTTTGAATGGACAACTAGATCTATTGATGTAAGTGCTCAAGGTTACAATAACCAATCTGTTCATTTTGCATTTGTTGAAAATACTACAGATGGTTATAAATTATATTTAGATTCAATAAAAGTAGTAAAAGATGATCCTTCAACCGTCAGTGAAATTTCTGAAATTAATTTTTCTATTTACCCAAATCCAACTTCTTCAAAATTAATTATTTCAAGTTCAATTATATTTGATAAAATAATTATATATAATGAATTAGGTCAAAAACTAATCTCATCAACTTCTAAAGAAATTAATGTTTCTAATTTTGAAAATGGAATTTACATAGTCGAATTTATTTCCAATAATCAGATTTCAAGAAAACGATTTATTAAAAATTAAAATTCAGGTAAGGCAATTAAAACCAACTCAAATTGATCCTTATTCTTTGTAAATGGTTTTAAAATAATCTTTTGATCTTCAATTGATACAAAATGATATTTCCATTTTGCTTTTTCAAATTTCACTTCAAGTATTTTTTCATTTGAATTGATTATGAAATTTGCTTTATTACCTTTTGAATATCCTATTTCATTTAAATTAGTTAATAGAACACTATTGGGTTTATAAAAAATAATAACATCTCGCTGTTTACGAACTAAAGGTGCATAATTTTTTCCACCTCTATTAATTTCATCAATCAACCAAACTTTACTATTATTATCATGAAATAAAACGGAATAATCGATTTCATTTAGTTCATATTCAGCAGAACATGAAAAAAGTATAATTGAAATTATAATACCATGAAAAACTTTCATTTATAAGATCATTCCATTTTTAATAATATCTTTTTCTACTTCTTTTGAGATTGAATCTTTCAATTCTGCTTTTACTGGTCCACCCCAGTTCGCACCTTCGATAACTTCAACAGATTTGTATTTGTATTTCATACCATCCCAAGAAAACACACAATTATAAAATACATCTTCACCTTGATCTTTATCGTTAAATCTTAAAATTAAATCTTTAGATCCTGAATTCGATTTCTGCATTGCAATTAGATTCGCTACAAATTCATTCACTTTAACTAAACGACCTTTTTCCCTTGCAAAAACAGCAATTCTTCTTAAAGGAAATCCATATGTTTTAGATTTTGTTAAAAGTACAAAAGCATTATTTAAAGGTTCTTTATCAGAATAAGCAAATAACTCAAAAAAACGAGGTGAACAAGAAGGATGCATATAATCCTCGTTACTTGTATTTTTATCTGAACAAATTTTTAATTCTTTCAATAATTCAACTTTTGTCAAATCATCAAATTCATCTTTATCAAACAACGTTTCTATTTCTTGAATGTCACTTTCCTTAATTTCAACATTATTTTGATTTTGTTCTTCTTCGTTATCATCTGAAGCACAAGAAAAAAGTACAGAAGACATAAAGAGTAAATAAAATATTTTTTTCATTCGATAATTCTTTAAATTATAATGATTTATTCTCGATTAGTTACATTAAATTGGGAAAACAGTTAAAGCGTGTTTGACAGACTCTTCAAACTGTTGCATATTTACCCCATTTTCAATTCCATTTTGTTTCATCCAATTCAACATTATTTCAGTAGGCATATTTCCTGTTAAATCATTTGTCGCCATTGGACAACCTCCAAAACCTTTAATTGCTCCATCAAATCTTCTACAACCTCCATTAATTGCCGATTTTACTAAGTTTTCAGCGTTTTCAAATGTAGTATGTAAATGAGCACCAAATTCAACCATTGGTAAACTTGGAATAATATCATTAAATATTGATTCAACACTTTCAGGAGTTGCAATTCCAATAGTATCAGAAAGTGCTTGAATTTTTATTCCTAGTTTTGAATACAATTCATTACACCATTTAACCAATATATCAGCATTCCATTCATCTCCATAAGGATTTCCAAACCCCATTGAAAGATAAATAACCAATTCTTTGTTATGTTTATCTGCTAATGATTTGATTAGCTCAACATTTTTAAAAGAATCTTGAATTGAACTATTTGTATTTCTTTGCTGAAAAGTTTCAGATATTGAAAATGGAAATCCTAAATAATTAATTTCTTCAAAATTACAAGCATCAATAGCACCTCTTTCATTTGCAATTATTGCAAGTAATTTAGTTGACGATTTTAAATTTAAAGATTCTAATACTTCTGCAGTATCTCTAAGTTGAGGTATGGCTTTTGGAGAAACGAAACTTCCAAAATCAATTGTATCAAAATCACATTCGATCAATGAGTTAATATAATTTATTTTATTCTGTGTAGGAATAAAATCGTGAAGTCCTTGCATAGCATCTCTTGGACATTCAATAATTTTAACTTTAGACATATTCATTATTTAGATTGTAAAATCGCTTTATTAATTCGTTTAATTAACGCAGGACCTTCGTAAATAAAACCTGTATATAACTGGATCAAATCCGCACCCGCATTTAATTTTTCTATTGCATCTTCTGCTGAATGAATTCCACCAACACCAATGATAGGAAATGATTTATTCGATTTTTCTGATAAATACTTTATGACTTCAGTTGATCTCTCTTTTAATGGCTTTCCAGATAATCCACCAGCACCAATTGATTGTAAAAATTCAGAATTAGTTTTTAAATCGGCCCTAGAGATAGTAGTATTTGTTGCGATAACTCCATCTAATTTAACCTCATTTACAATTTCTATAATATCATCTAATTGTTCATTTGTTAAATCAGGTGCAATTTTCAATAAAATAGGTTTTTGAACCTTTTTCAAATTATTTTCATCTTTTAGAGATTGCAACAATTGCTTTAATGGTTCTTTCTCTTGAAGTTCTCTTAAATTAGGTGTATTTGGAGACGATACATTAACAACAAAATAATCTACATAATCGAATAATGCATTAAATGCTAACTTGTAATCATTATTTGCATCTTCATTTGGAGTAACTTTATTTTTACCAATATTTCCTCCTATAATTAGATTCGTTCTTTTGTTTTTTAGATTTTCAATTACAACTTCAGTACCATCGTTATTAAATCCCATTCGGTTTATAATTGCCTCATCTTCCTTCAACCTAAATAAACGCGGCTTATCATTCCCAGGCTGACCTTTTGGTGTAACTGTTCCAATTTCAATAAACCCAAAACCAAAATTAGCCAATTGATTATACATACTTGCATTTTTATCAAAACCAGCAGCTAAACCAACTGGGTTTTTGAATTTAATCCCAAAAACTTCTTTTTCCAATCTTTGATCATCCAATTGATACATTTTTTTCCAAATAAATTTCATTCCTGGAATTTTCAATAAAAATGAAATGGAATTAGCCGTGAAATAATGAATTTTTTCAGGATCAAATTTGAAAAGTATTTTTCGGATTAATTTATACATATATATTATTTTTTACAAATGTATGAATGCAAAACGAGGTGACAATTGCCACCTCGTAAATATTATCAACTTTATGAATAAAAAATTAGAATTTATATCTTCCTTTTTTGAATTTCATATGTTTAATTCTTCTACTGTAGTTTTTATAAGTTACGTTCCTTGTAACGACTATATTTAAATAGAAGTATGCATCTTTTTGAATATCTCCTCTCTGAAGACCAGTATCAAATGAATTTACATGTGGACTATTGGATAAAACGGGATTTGATAAGGCAGCTGCAATTGGACCCTTTGCCTGAGCAATTAAATTTTTATCATAATACACACCATGAACATCATCAATATAATCAGAAAATGTTTTTACATAAGAAAACTCAATCCCTAATCTCCACATTCTAGAAATACCTACTCTAGCACCAACTCCAAATGGAACAGTGATCGTACACAAACCATAAGGTGTTGCTCCACCTGGTAAACCTTGACCTTCAGTGCTTAGCGGTCTTAATTTATACCAAGCCCCCATGTATTGAGCTTTGGGAATATATGCCAAAACACCAACACCAACAAATGCATACATCTGATCATTATGATCTCTTAAACCTTTTAAACCTGGAATATTATATCTCTTCCCAACTTTTTCATTTGCTAAAAATATGTAATCAACTCGTTGAGATAATTCAAATCCAATTGTTTTGAATGAAAGATTACGAGCATTTCTCCAAGGATCTTTTGTCAAAGCATCACTTCCTTTAAAAACAGCATAATGGAAAGATGTAGTAGTTGCCCAATAAGGATGAAAACGGTATCGATAACCTATTTCTGCTCCATAACCTGTAGAAGGCCAATCTATATCCCATGGCCTGTAATCTGTACCAACTTTATCTCTCCCTCCTAAATCTCCTAAAAACTGAGTTGCTCCTGCGCCAAATCTGATTTCTTTTTTATTTAATGACCAGTTTCTTTGAGTATTAAAATTGCTATATTGCGCAATTGAAACAACAGTGAATAAAGATAAAATTATACTTAAGCAATACTTCATTTTAACATGTTTTAAATAGCAGCTTCTTAAAATTAGTGCTACGAAAATAAAAAAAAAGATCAAAGAATCTCTATTTTGCGCATAAAAATACGAAAAAGTATTTTAAAAACAGTATTTATTATTATCAATTTGTGAATTTTTGCTGTATTTTAAATTTATAAGGTGTATTGGTCTCTATTAATGTTAATGATATCGACTCATCATTTTGCCCATTTAAATAAAAAGTTAAATATTCACCAGGATCATTTTCCTTCCTGAAATTTAAAACCGGATAAGCTCCCATTTCTAAATAAGCTTTATAAATATTTTGACTTTCTTTAAATCTTCTAAACCAATCTGTTACTTCATTTGCAGGAATTACCACATTAATTAAATAATATTTTTTATCTGAATCTAAAATCAAATACCAATTTTCAGTTTCTTTCAAAACTCCTCTATACAAGGTAAATTCAACTTTTTTTCGTACAATAATTGTTTCAACGCTATCTTTTTCTTGTCCAAAAAGTAAATTAGTTATTATAATAGAAATAAATAATAGTATGAATCTCATTATTTTGAAGGTATTAAATTAAATGAAGTTAAAATTATTATTTTACCTTCGTCATTTACAGCGGTAATATCTGTAAAGAAAATCATTTGATTCATGTTATTTCGAGCAATTCTATCACACAATAAATCAGGTATTTTATTACCTAAAAATGTTTCTGTTTTATCATTTTGGCCATCACTATATTGCAGCGTAAATTTCACAATCTTATATCCTGACGAACAAACAATTCCTATAGGATTGCATAAATCTACATATGAAATTTCACCCGAAAATATCCCAGAAATATTTGGATATAAATTTTCAGATTTAGAAATTTTAATATGCTCAACTTGACTAAATGTCAAAAATGAAACAAATAGACTAAGCGTCAATAGTACTTTCATCAATTAATTTTTGAATGCTTTGTAAATTTACATCCTTTTCATTTAACCTAGTTACTTTTAATTGACCATTATTAGACTTCTTGACATTAAAACTTGTTAAATATCCAATATCTCCATTCTGATCAATAATTAACAATACGCTCTCATTTTTGGGATGAAATCCAACTTCTGAAATTGGATGATTAAAACCTTGACCATAACTATATCTTACATTTTTCACTTTATCAAAAACATATACTTGTAAAGTTTTGATTAATTGATTGTTGTCAAATGTGTATACCATTTCCTCTTCGGACGCTTTAGGATATGTAATTGGACGATCACAATTAAATACACCAAAAACAGTGGTTGAAAAAGTTGTTTTATATCCTGTTACTGATTGAAGATTATTTGAACTCATATCGATCTTTGAAGGAGCATCAATATCTTTAAACTGAATCAAAGCTACTTTTTCTGCTAACAATCTGTCTTTTTCAGTTTGCAATTCCGTTTTCTTTGTTAAATATGCTTCAAAATTTGAATTGAATTTTTGTTCAGCCTTGTCTTTTGAAACTCCTTTTAAGATTGGTCGAACTGGTATTTGGAACTTCTCTTTTGTATTTGAAAAAGTAATAATATATCCTTGCTCTTTTTTAGAAAGCTCCATATTCTCCCAAGCCTTTTTAGTAAAATTTCTATCGTATTTATTTTTGGTATCTACCTCAAATTCAACTCCTTTTAGCTTAGCTAATTCAGGATAATCTTTTTCATCGAAATCAACATCAAATCGTTGGTTTCCCTTCTCTGGTAATAGAAAATCTTTTTTTTCAGGAATGGTCAATTCATTGATTTTTGTATCAACCAAAACTATATCTTTTTCTATTTTTTGAATTTTTTCTGTTTTTGAAACATTTAAATTTATTGAATTAGAAGATGCTGTAGTATATTTAAATGTTGATGGATATTTTTCCCAATCCTTCATGTCTTCATTTAAACGCCAAAAATCAAAACCGGTTGGATTTTGATTTAATACCATTTCAACTTGAATTGGTTTTTGACGCGAAATCTCAATCTCCTGACCTTTTTGCATTGCTCTTAGCTCAATCATCCCCGCAGATTCAAAGGCTTCTTTTTTGCCTAAATCCATTGGAATACCAGCAACAAAAGCTTCAGATTTAGAATCAAATTCACGTATTTTAATTTGAACATTATCATCTGACGTTGAAATCAAACTGCCCTTTGGAATTGTAATAGTTGTACCACTTTCTAGAGTGATTTTTTCATTTTTAGTTGGGTCAATTTCAAATGAGTTAAATGCAACATCTTTGCTTTTTAAAGGAGGATGAATACATTTAGTATCTTCTGGAAATGTTGAATTTACAATAGTAGATTTTTTTTCATTTTCTTTTGGATTAGAATTTACATTATTCATGAATAAGCTAACAACAATTGCAAATGAGGCTAAGCCTACTGGACCATAAAACCATGGATTGGTCCAGTAGCTTGGCTTAATTACCTTGTAATTTGTTAACACATGCTCGAAATCTTGTTTTGACTCAATTTTATCAGAACTTATTGGAGCACGATCTAAATTTATTTTTCTTGCTTTCATAACCTTATAAGGCTTATTTGATAAATATATTTTTCAATTTTTCTAAAGCTCTAAAGCTTTTAACTTTTGCATTATTCTCTGTAATATCTAAAATTTCTCCTATTTCTTTAAAAGATCTTTTTTCAAAAAAGCGCATTTCAATCAATTGCATATCTTCTTCTTTTAATTTTGATAAACTACGAAACAATCTTTCTTTATTTTCCTCGCTTGCATCTTCTTCCATTTCATCAATCATGTGATTTAAATGAATGGAATCTAAATTCACTGTTCTTTCTGCTTTTCTATCACGAAATGCTTGAAACAATTCACTTTTAGCAATTCTATACAACCATGATGAAAAAGGTACACCTCTATACTCATAGCGATGTAAATTTTTCAATGCCTTCATGAAAACTTGAGATGTCACATCAAAAGCTAACTCTTCGTCATCCATTCGTTGAAAAATGTAGCGAAAAATCTGTTCATGATATTTTTTGTACAGCGGTCCAAAATGATTGGGATCTTTTTGAGCTCGCTGTATCCAATCCAACTCCTCTTCCAGTCGGATTTTACTCTGATGATACATTGGGTTCACTAACATACTTGTTTGGTTTTCGTTTTCTAGTTTTTGCAAAGCTTGCAGACTTTACAATTTAATAACGAATCATTTTTCATTCGTTACAGACATAAACGCAAAAAATCAGCCAAATATTTAGATTATTTAAAAAAACAATCATAAATAGCTATAAATTCTATATAAATAGTAGTTTTTACTTAGATAAGTTTAATACTAGAAATTGTTTATTTAGAAACAACATATAAAACTTCCTTTTTGGATAAGCGAAATCGTTCGATTTGTTCAGTTGATACATGCTCTTCTTGAATGAATTCAGTCACTGTAAACCCGACTTTTCTTAACCATTCAGGATAATCAAGTCCAAATAATCTTACATGATCATATTGCCAAAAATGCTTTTCTCTTTCTTCTGGAGAAGTGATACTCCAATCTTCGTATGTTAATTCTCGATTAATATCTAGAGGAACTTGAAATATTCCCCAACCTCCTGGTTTCATAACACGATATAATTCAGTCATACACTGATGAGCATCATTGACATGCTCTAATACATGGTTACAAAATATAACATCAAATTTATTATCCTCTAAAGGAATTGAATGTAAGTCAAAATGCATATCAGCAATTGGTGAAAGTAAATCACCTGTTAAATAGTTTAAATTCTTTTGTTTTTTAAATAACGAGTGGAAACATTGTTCTGGTGCAATATGAAGAACATCTAATTTTGGTGCTGTGAAAAAATTAGAGTGATCTTTTAAATAAATCCACATTAAACGATGTCTTTCTAATGTTAAATCGTATGGACATAATACATTGTCTCTTGATGCAACTTTTGAACCATACGAAAGAAACTTTCTAAATGACTTTTCACAAACAGGACACTCGACATTATCACCCTTGTATATTATTGGAGCAACTTTCTTAAAAATGTAGCTTAAACGAATTAATATCGGCCTAGGTAAAGCATTGATTAAAAAAGAATATATTTTCTTCATTTATAATAAATTAATTTTAATTAATCGCAATTTTAAAATTCAAATTAAGATCCGAAAAAGCGAGTCTATAATAATTCAAATTAAATGTAATGAAACAAAAATAAACAAAGAAATGTTAAAGCAAACCTTTTATTCTGATTGATTCAATAAAAGAATGTAAATTTGAACGTTCAATAATCGTTTAATAATACTCTTTTTGATGAAAAAATTTCCAATTTGTAAAAAAGAAACAAAAAATTTAATCACTCACAATCATCTTCGTCAAGACGACTATTTTTGGTTAAATGAAAGAGATTCAAAAGATGTACTCAACTACATTGAAGCTGAAAATAATTATTCAAAAGAATATTTTGAACAAACAAAAGAGTTGCAAGAAATTTTGTTGGATGAATTCGAAAATCGCATAAATCCTAATGATACAAGTGCGCCTTTTAATATAAATTCTAAAACATATCAATATAAAAATCAAGAGGGTAAAGATTATACATTAATCGATGAAATTATTGATGGACAAAACCAATTGTTTTTTGATGAAAATGTCCGTGCTGAAGGAAAATCGTTTTATGCATTAGCTGATTGGGCACCTTCACCCGATAATAAACTTCTTGCTATTAGTGAAGATTTTATTGGACGAAGAAATTATACAATTACGATTCGAAACAATGAAAATAGTACATTTTTAAAAGACAAAATAACAAATACTGATGGTACAATAGTCTGGGCAAATGATAATAACACGCTATTCTATGTGAAAAAAGATCCTCAAACTTTACGTGAATTTCAAGTATATTCGCATGTCTTAGGTTCAAGTCCTAAAGAAGATAAATTAATCTATGAGGATAAAGATGAACGATTTACCGTTTATTTGACAAAATCAATTACTAATAAATACATTGAAATTCATAGTGCAAGTTCATTAACTTCTGAGACTTCTTTAGTCAATGCAGATTCACCAACTGAAAATCCTGTAATTTTTTTAAAACGAGAAATAGGTCATATCTATGAAGTTTTCCATCATGAGAATGGATTTTACATTAAATCAAATCATGAGGCTAAAAATAACAAAATTGTTTTCTCGGATACTATCCCTACTTCTATTCAAGAACTTCAAGTAATTTTCCCAAATGATAAGAACTGCTTTATAGATAATTTATTAGTGCTTCAAAATTATTTAATTGTTGAAGAACGGGAAAATGGTTTGCAAAAAGTAAAAATTAAAGATCTAAAAACATTTCAAGAAGAATATTTAACATTCAACGAAGAAACTTTCTTCTTTGCATTTGGAACGAATGAAAATTATTTAGCTGATTATTTTTTCTATTCTTACAATTCCTTAACGACACCATCTACCATTTACCAATACGATTTAAAGGTGAAAAAAAGCGATTTATTTTTCAGAAAAGAATTATTAGATACAACTTTTTCGCCTTCAAATTATGAATCACAACGAATTTGGATTACCGCCAACGATGGTGAAAAAATTGCAGTTTCTTTAGTTTACAAGAAAGGAATAAAAATGGAAGAATCTCCCCTACTTTTATATGGTTATGGTTCTTATGGCATTACTATTCCTGATGTTTTTAAAGCCTATCGATTGAGTTTAATTGATCGAGGATTTATTTATGCAATTGCACACATTCGAGGTGAAAAATATTTGGGGGAAGAATGGTATGAAAACGGTAAGTTTTTAAAAAAGAGAAATACTTTTACTGACTTCATAAATGCAGCCGAATCACTTGGCATGAAAGGATATTGTGATAAAAATAGAATTTATGCACAAGGAGGAAGTGCTGGTGGTTTATTAATGGGAGCAGTTACTAATTTAGCTCCTTATTTATGGAAAGGAATAATTGCTCAAGTACCTTTTGTAGATGTTGTTACAACAATGCTAGACGAATCAATTCCATTAACAGTCGGAGAGTATGAAGAATGGGGGGATCCAAATGATGAAGATTATTATTGGTATATGTTAAGCTATTCTCCCTATGATAATGTCAAAAAAATGGATTATCCAGCAATGCTAATTACAACAGGATATCATGATTCACAAGTACAATATTGGGAACCTTTAAAATGGATTGCAAAATTGAGAGAATTTAAAACAAATGATTTACCTTTGCTGCTTGATTGTAACATGACTGCTGGACATGGTGGAGGATCAGGTAGATCAAATGAACGAATTGAAATTGCTAAAGAATACGCATTTATATTAAATCTTGAAGGAATTAAAAATTAAATATTATTATATTTTATTTGTTTTTACACTCATATGTAAAACAAACTTTTCACAAAGTGATACTTTACCTTACGAAGTATATAAAAACAAAATAGTCGTATACTCTGATTTTGGTTATACAACTGCTCCATTTTCTATAAAATTAAATAATCATGATAAATATGAAAAATTAAAATATAGAAATAATTATAAGACTATTGTCGGATTTGGAGTTTGTTACAAATGGTTTGCTCTTCGATTAAGTTTAGCTTTACCTGGTTCTGATCACAATGAATTAAAATATGGAAAAACTACCGCTTACAATCTTGGTTTTGATTTCACAATAAAAAAAATGTTTTGTGACGTTGATTTGAGAAATTACAAAGGATATGTTATTAAAAATTCTTATAAATGGGATTCAAGTTATAACAATCAGAATCCAAATGAAGTAAAACCCAATATTAACTCGGTTAGCTTTTCAATAAACGCTTGGTATTTTAATAATAAGCATTTTAAAATGCAAGCTGTTAGAGGGAAAACAGCACATTTTACAAGACGAGTTCACACTTGGTATATAAAAAACACATTAAACATTTATGGCGTTGGAAACGGTACAAATAGTATAATACCGAATGTTTTATATGATTCTTTAAATTCAAAAACTAAGGCATCATCCTTTTCTGCATTTGATTTTGGCATTATTCCTGGATATGCTTTTGGTAATAGGATAAATAATTGGCAATTCACGGGATTACTTGGATTTGGTGGAGTAATTCAAAATAAATTTTATACAATCGATAATTATCAGCGCTCATTTTTGGGGCTGGCTCCAAGGTTTGATATTCGATTTATAGGTGGATATTCAGTTCCTCTTTTTTTTGTGTTTATTGTTACTGATTTTGATAATAAATCAATTAATTATTCCAGTTTAAAGTATAATCAAACATTTTATTCAATAAAATTAGTTGGTGGAATTCGTTTCGACAATAAAGAAGATAAAAAGAAAAAAAGAGAACATAAACTGCATAAAGATTAGAAAATTTCATTTTTTCTTAATCAACATTTTAAATTATCATTCAAAAATACAATTTATACACTCATAAATAGGTTTTGTTTTTTCCTTATTATTTGTCTTGATTAAGTTATTAATTTAGTTGTACTGAAAAAAAGAGATTATAATAAAATTACTGCTACTACTATTATTTTATTATTGATCGCTCGTATTATAACATAAAAATTGTTACAATAAAAGCTTTCTGCTAACTTTATTTGTTTGTTTAAAAGCTGTGTTAATTTAATTTGACCAGCTTTTTTTTATTTAGAGATAAATTCCTTTTTAAATAATTTAAAAGTAACTTTATTTATATATCCATTTAAATCTTGATTGAACTTAAATAATATTATTCCTCCCTAACTACATGACAAAAAATTAAAAACATCAATATTTGATTTATTTTGAGGGTTTAATAATATGCTTGAAATATAATCTAAGCCATATTTAAAAAGACTTTTAGCTCTATACCTAAAAATAAGGTTGTATCTTCGTGACTAACCTTGGAAATCGGACTTGAATGATTGCTTCGAAACATTATATAAGATACTGATTTTCAATGTATTAAACAAATGTTTCAACGATTAATTTACTGATAATCAATTGTTTATATTTTTTGTCATGTAGTTAGAATTTTTTTATAAAAATAGACATCTATTTAAAGATCTTAAAAATTTAGATTATTTTGATTCTAATTTCTATTTGAACTAACTATTTTAGTATTTTAGCTTTATTTTAATACATGATAAAACGATTAAAATTAACCTTCATCCTTTATAATTTCTTTCAAATAAAACAATTGGCTCATAATGTTCAACTTTATCGTAAAATTGGTCTGAAAAAATTCTACTTTTCTCCAGTTTCAAGTGAAGATTTTATAAATCGTGATAGTTCTTTACTGAATAGCGAAACAACTAATATACCATTAACTGAAACTGATTTTTATAAAGAAGCTGATACAATTACGAAAGAGAATATTTTGCAATTTGAGGAAAATGGCTACATCATTATTAAAAATTATCTCTCTGAAAATCAAGTAGAAGAAATAAATTTATTAATTGATAATGGTTTAAAGAATCAAACTTTAAAATTTAAGAATCGAAATAAAATCATGTTTGCTATTCATCAAATTCCATTGTTAAAAAAAATTGGCATGGATCCTAAATTAATAGCTTTAGTTTCATCGTTAATGAATGGAAAAGCTAAACTGTTTCAAAGTATTAACTTCATCAACGGAAGCGAACAAAAAACACATTCTGATAGTTTTCATATGACGACTTATCCATTAGGTGGATTAGTTGGTGTGTGGATTGCGCTGGAAGATATCGGTTTAGAGAATGGTCCGCTTCATTATTATAAAGGAAGTCATAAACTCCCCTATTACCTTAATTCAGATTATAACAATACTGGAAATCGTTTGTTTATAGGTAAAAAAGGATATGGTGAATATGAAAATTTCATAGAGAAAAAAATTGTTAAGCAAAATTTAAACAAAGAAATTTTTACGGCTAAAAAAGGTGATATTTTGATTTGGCATGCGAATCTTTTTCATGGTGCCGAAACGCATTTAGATAAATCCAAAACAAGAAAAAGTATGGTTTTTCATTATTTCAATGAAAAAGCTATTTGTTACCATGAAATTACGCAACGCCCTTCTTTGTTCAAATAATTGAAGCGACAAAAAATGATTACAACCAAGATTCATTTAGGTGACTATTTACCTCTAACTTGTTCAAGAAAAGGCACTTGTTGTCATGGAAATCAAGTATTTTTAAATCCTTGGGAAATTGTTTCTTTAGCAAATGAGAAAAAATGTTCAGTAATTGAATTTATTGAAAATTATACAGATTTAAAGGGGTTGAAATTGCGATTTGATGGAGTGAAAAATCAAATTGGTAAAGCTGCGTGTAATTTATACATAGATGATTTTGGGTGTAGTATTCATAATGGTCGCCCCCTCGCCTGTCGTTTGTTTCCGATTGGTCGTCAGATTCAGGAAAATGAAATTCGATACATCTATCAAGGAACTGAATTTCCTTGTTTGGATGGTTGTTTAGAAGTTCTTGAATTACCAAAACTAACTGTAAACGATTATCTATCTGGACAAGAAACTGATTTGTACGAACAAGCTCAAGATGAGTATTTAGAAGTGATGCAGAATTTAGCGGATATTGCTTTCACTTTACTTTTAGACACAAAATTAGCTGAGAGTAATGAACCTGAAACGTTGATTGAGTGGGGAAAAATGAGTAAAGAATCAGTAGAGCAAATTTTAAATAGAATTGATTCTGAATGGTTGAAATTACTTATGACTCCATCAATTAATGAATTCCTGCATGAACCAATTGAATTTGCAAGAAAACACAACGAACTACTTCAGTCAAAAGCGCAAGAGCAATTTGAACAAATAGAGAGTTTATCTGAATTAAGCAAAGCATCTGTTCAAACAATGGCAATAACCTTATTCCTAGCAAAAGGAATTGGTGCAGATCCAACTGCTTTAATTGAGTTTTGGATTGAGACAGCTAAAAGCCATGGGGCAAAAGAATAATATTAAATAGAATTATTAAAGTATCATATGAATCCAAAAGTTGACGAATATTTAGGGAAAGCAAAAAAGTGGCAAGATGAACTTGTTAAGTTAAGAGAAATAGTTGTTGATTGTCAGCTTGTTGAAGAGTTTAAATGGAAAGTTCCGTGTTATACAATCAATGGAAAAAACATTGTTCTGATTCATGCTTTTAAAGAATATTGTGCGTTGCTTTTCATAAAAGGTTCACTTTTAAATGATTCGAAAAACATACTTTTTCAACAAACGGATAATGTTCAGTCAGGACGACAGATTAGATTTACGAATATTCAAGAAATCATTGATTTAGAAGCTGATTTAAAAGCTTATATTTTTGAAGCAATTGAAGTTGAAAAAGCAGGATTGAAAATTGAATATAAAAAGACGGAAGATTTTGAAATTCCTGAAGAATTTCAAATCGTTTTAAATGAAAATCAGGCGGTAAAAGCTGCGTTTGAAGCACTGACTCCTGGTAGACAAAAAGGGTATTTATTACATTTCTCAGGCGCAAAACAATCGGCTACACGAAGTTCACGTATCGAAAATTCAATTGAGCGAATATTAAAAGGAAAAGGTATAAATGATTGTATCTGTGGTCTTTCGAAAAGAATGCCCAATTGTGATGGTTCACATAAATTCGCTTAATAAATTATGTTTACGCTTCAGCAAATAGAATCAGCTCACTCAAAAGTGAAATCAGGTTCAGATTTTCCAAAATATATTCAGGATTTAAAAGAGTTAGGAGTTCAATCGTTTCAAACATGGGTGAACGATCGACATACTGAATATAAAGGAAAAAATAATTTCAGTATTCAATCAGAAGGTTCTCTTTCTAATTTGGATATCCAGAAGGAAACGACTGCAGAAGTTTTCATTCAAAATCTTAAAATTCATCAACAAGGTGAAACAGATTTCTTTACTTTTTGTAAGCACTGTGCAGAATCTGGAATTGAAAAATGGAATGTTGATTTATTAGAAATGACTTGTATCTATTTTGATCATAATGGCAATCAAGTTTTAGTAGAGAGAATTCCAGAATACAAATAATAAATCTATTATTAACTTTTCTCGATTCGTTAATTATATGAAACACATAGGAATAATCGGTGCAGGATTTTCAGGGATGATGACAGCGGTTCATCTGATCGAAAACAGTGTATCCAAACAAATTATTTCAATATTTGATACTAAAGAACGTTTCGGGAAAGGAATAGCGTATTCGCCTTATTCTAAAAGTCATCTTTTGAATGTCCCAGCTTCTAAAATGAGTGCTTTTGTATCTGATCCTGATCATTTTGTGAATTGGTTACTAGTAGAAAAGAAAATCATTATACAGCTTGAAGAACTAAAAAATAGCTTTCAGCCTCGCTATGTTTATGGAGAATATCTAACCAATATTTGGGAAAAAGCACTTGAAACAGCTAAAAATAAAGGAATCGAAATCAATTGTTATTTCAGTCAAGTAATTGATTTAAAACTGACGAATTCATCAATTGAATTAACATTAGCAGATCAATCCGTAATTGAGGTTTCAAAATGTGTACTTGCAACTGGAAATCAGCTGCCTAAAAACTTCAAGATTGAAACAAATTCATCAGAGAAAATTCAAGGATATTTCCAAAATCCTTGGAATATTGATTCTGTTATAAATACTGAAAATATAGATTCAGTATTAATTATTGGAAACGGATTAACAA
Organism: Flavobacteriales bacterium; assembly: GCA_947453715.1. Classification (GTDB taxonomy): domain Bacteria; phylum Bacteroidota; class Bacteroidia; order Flavobacteriales_D; family Crocinitomicaceae; genus CAIUKX01. Next base: position 21,950 of record CANGHX010000014.1, read on the forward strand.
TGATAGATACTGTTTTAGGCTTAATGGAAAAAAATTTCGAAGGTCAAATTTACACCATTTCGCCTCACGGTTTCAATTGCATTTCAAGTTCAAACGGATATCAACATAAAATCAATGAATTTAAATTTGATTCAAAAAACGCTTCATTAAAACAAGTCGTTGATTTAGTAAATAATGAACTTAAAATCGCTAAGAAAAAAAGGATTTCTACTGAATATATTTTTCATGAAATTCGACCGTATACTCAGCTGCTTTGGAAATCATTCTCTTCACATGAGAAGGCGAAATTTTTATCTGTTTTTGAATATTTATGGAATTCAGGACGACACAGACTGCCGGTTGAAGTTATCGATAAAATAAATAATTTAATTGATTCAAAACTTCAAATAATAAAAGGAAAAATATTATCTGTTAATTATTTAAATGGGTTATTTGATGTTTTTTTAGATTCAAAAGATGAATCAAATTTAAAAGTGAAACGAATCATCAATTGTACTGGTTCAGCGACAAATTTAGATCACATTGAAAACAACCTATTAACCAATCTTAAAAACAACAAACTGATTTGCCAAGACGAATTCAAACTAGGGATTAAAACCAATATTGATTCGTTTCAAATTATCAATTCAAATGGTGAAATCCTTCCAAATATTTACACTTTAGGACCAACCTTAAAAGGAGAACTTTGGGAAACTACAAGTGTTACAGAAATTAGAGTTCAAGCAGAAAAACTTGGAGAAATTTTAGCTAATTAAGCGTTCGTTCCGACTTATTCTCGCATTTTTTTGGTTTCATTGAAATAAATACTGATTTTTGTACCAATTATGAAGAAAAAAGTTGAAATTCTCGCTCCTGCAAAGAACTTATTGCAAGGAATGTTAGCTATTAATTCTGGTGCTGATGCTGTATATATCGGAGCTCCTCAATATGGTGCTCGATCAAATGCTACAAATTCAATCGAAGATATTGCTGAATTAGTAAAGTATGCTCATTTATTCAAAGTACAAGTATTCGTTGTAATAAATACTATTTTGTATGACAATGAATTAGATGATTGTAAAAAGTTAATTTATCAATTATACGATATTGGAGTCGATGCTTTAATTGTTCAGGATATGGCAATTATGGAAATGGACTTACCTCCTATTGTAATTCACGCTAGTACTCAGGCAAATAACCGTGATCCAAAACATGTGAAGTTCTTGAAAGATGCGGGAATGCAACGCGTTGTTTTAGCGAGAGAATTAAACTTAGATCAAATTAGAGAAATCCACGAAGCAACAGATGTTGAATTAGAATTTTTCGTTTCAGGAGCATTATGTGTTTCTTTTAGTGGAAATTGTTACATGAGTATCGCAGGTGGTGAACGCAGCGCTAACAGAGGTTCGTGTGCTCAAAACTGTCGATTACCATACAACTTAACAGATGGAACAGGTAAAACGTTAATTGCAAATAGTCACTTGTTGTCTATCAAAGATTTAGATTTATCAGATCAATTACCTAATCTAATTGAAGCTGGAGTTACATCTTTCAAAATTGAAGGACGTTTGAAAGATTTGGTTTATGTTAAGAACAATGTTTCTTACTTACGCCAAAAATTAGATGCTTTTTTAGAAAACAACGAGCAATTTACGAAAGCTTCTTCAGGAAAAACATTTTTCAACTTTGATCCTCAGATGGATAGAAGTTTTAATAGAGGTTATACGGATTACTTCGTTAATAAACGAAAAGAGAAAATTGGTTCTTGGGAAACTCCAAAATCAAAAGGACAATACATTGGAAAAGTTACCGATATTACTCCAAAAGGCTATTTCATTGAAAATGCAGATCAATTGAACAATGGAGATGGTTTGTATTTTTTGAATGAAAATGGTGAAGGCGATGGTGTTCAAATCAATGTGGTTTTGAACAGCTTAGTTGTTCCGAATAATTACAAGCCTATTGCAATTGGAACTGATATTTACAGAAATTCAGATGCAGCGTTTAATAAAATTTTAGAACGTGATGATGCAACAATTCGTAAAATTAGTGTTGAATTAACGTTCTCCGAAACAGTAAATGGTTTTCAATTGGTTGCCATTGATGAAGATGGACATGAGAGCAAATCAACATTCGAAATAGAAAAAACTCCTTCTACGAAAGGCGAAGTGATCATCGATGAGATTAAAAAGAATTTAACGAAAACAGGAAATACTCCATTTACAGTTGAACAAGTAAACGTAGCGTTTTCAAATACGTGGTTTTTACCAACTTCAAAAGTGAATGAAATCCGTAGAGAAGTTTTAGAGAATTTGATCGATATTCGTGTAAATGAATACCATAGAGAAGAATTTCAGATTCAAAAAACAGATCATCCCTACCCTGTTTCAACCTTAGATTTCACATACAATGTTTCTAATAAATTAGCTAGAGCATTTTACAAACGTCACGGTGTAACTGAAATTGAAAAAGCTTTTGAATTACAATGGGATCCAGGTAAATCAAGGGTAATGACTACCAAATATTGTGTGAAGTACGAATTAGGTAAATGTGCTCGATTCCAACGTGATACAATGGGTGAAAAAGTCGTTGAACCGTTAACTTTGACTCATGGTGAAAATGAATACAAATTGAAATTCAATTGCAAGCCATGCGAAATGGAAATCTGGGAAAAAGATGCTGATTTAGAATTTATTGACGAAGATGAGCAAATGTCGAAATGATTTTAGAAGAAAGAATTCAGGGCGAAATAGCTGATTATCATTACGGTGAAAATGGGATTTTATATTCCTATTCAAAAAGTGTATTGCGAACCGTTGAAAATATTTCTAATAATGTTGAATTGGTCAAACAAATCACAGGTAATCAACCTGTTCCTTTATTGATTTTTCTAACTTCATCCCCAATTCCAGATAAAGAAACACGGAAATTTTCGACTGAGAAACTACCTGAAATATATTCTGCGATGGCAATGGTTTCAAAACCAGGTTTATCTCAATTCATAATGCGTTTACTATTTAAATTTCAAAAACCACCTATACCTATGAAATCTTTCTAGAATGCGGGAGAAGCTGAAAATTGGTTATTGAATTTTTAATTTTCAAAAATGAATTAACTTTATTCAAACTATTAACTTTCACTTATTGAAATCTTATTCTTTCTACATAAATAGTTATCAATAAAATAACGATTTTAGCATTATGGTATTAAATAGAGTTTGGATTGGAATGTTCTTCGTTGCAATGGTGATGGGCTTTTCGAAATTGATTTTTTGGCAGGACACACACATTTTACAAAATATGATGGATGCGCTTTTTGAGTCGTCTAAATCAGGTTTTGAAATTGCATTATTCATGACGGGATCGTTGTGTTTGTGGATGGGTTTAATGAAAATTGGAGAAGATGGTGGAGCTGTTCGTATCATGTCTCGATTAGTTTCTCCTTTATTTTCGAGATTATTTCCAGAAGTACCAAAAGATCATCCTGCTTTAGGATCGATGATGTTGAATTTTTCAGCGAATATGTTAGGATTGGATAACGCTGCAACTCCTGCAGGTTTGAAAGCTATGAAAGATTTGCAAGACTTGAATACCGAAGATCCGAAGAAAGCAACAAATGCACAAATTATGTTTTTGGTATTGAATGCTTCAGGTTTAACAATCATTCCAGTAAGTATTTTAGCAGCTCGAATGGCAAATGGTTCAACGGAACCGGCTTCTGTTTTTTTACCAATTTTGATTACGACTTATTTTGCCACTTTAGGAGGATTGATCTTTGTTTCAATTCGCCAAAAAATTAATTTATTTGATAAAGTTATTGTAACGTATATTGGAACAATCACCATGTTAATAATTGGTTTAATGTATTTTTTAAATGCAAATCCAGATAAAATCAATACAATCTCATCCGTTATCAGTACTTCAATTATTTTCGGAATAATTAGTTTTTTCTTTGGATTAGCATTGAAAGCAAAGATTAACCTATTTGATTCATTTATAGAAGGTGCAAAAGGTGGTTTTCAAGTCGCTTTAAACATCGTTCCTTATCTAATTGCAATGTTGGCAGCTGTTGCATTGTTTCGTTCTTGTGGTGCATTAACTGATTTAATGAATTTGATTAAAGGCGGATTAATGGTGATTGGTTTAACAGCAGTTGAATTTGTAGATGCTTTACCAGTGATTTTCATGAAACCATTTTCGGGAAGTGGCGCAAGAGGATTGATGATTGATACTTTTAATTCATTTGGAGTCGATTCATTTGTTGGTAAATTATCAGCTACATTTCAAGGAAGCACGGAAACAACATTTTATGTAATAGCTGTTTATTTCGGTTCTGTAAAAGTTACAAATACAAGATACGCAGCCGCAGCAGGAATTTTTTGTGATGTTATTGGTGGTGTAACAGCGATCTTAGTCGCCTATTTATTTTACAAGTAATTAATTGATTATGTGGTTTAAAAAAAAGAAAACAGCAGAAGTTGCTGAGAATAAAATTCAATTTACTCCACTAAAACCGTTGGATTATCATCCTAAAATTATCGTTGCTTGGATTAAAGCGATTGAAGGGAATCAGGAAATTATTAAATGGTTGAAAGATAATGGTTACGAAGAATTGGTAGTCGCTTCTTCTGCCATTCTATTAAATAACGATGCAAGAGATTGGTTGATGAAAAATGGTTATCCACATTTAATGGCGATGATCAATGCTTCAGAAGGAATCGTTTCAGCACAAATTTGGTTGAAGAAACATAAATTTGAATTGCTGTATCATATTGCTATGGCTATTGAAAATGAGAAAGAAAGTTGGGATTGGATAAGCAAAAATGCTACTGTAGATATTTTTATGTTAGCCCAAACTATAAAACGAATTAAAGACAAAATTGAAGAAAACCATAATGACATTCATAGCTTCAATAAAGACTTATAAGAGTTATTATTTATAAAGTTGTCGAATTCCTTCTCCAAGGACCATCGAAACAGCATTTGCAATATTAAAACTTCTCACTTTTCCAGGGAAAGGAATCGTTACTACCCTATCTTTGTATTTTTCTAAAATCTCTAACGACAATCCTTCTGCTTCTTTTCCGAATACAAAAATATCTCCTGTATTCAATTTATTATCATAAAATGAATTTGTACCTCTTGCTGAGAAAAAATAGATTTTAGCATTCGGATCAACAGTTTCAATCCACTTTTCAAAATTTTGGTGATGCATTAGTTCTAAATCTGGCCAATAATCTAATCCAGCTCTTTTAACACGAGTATCCGTAATTTCAAAACCTAATGGATGAACCAAATGTAATCTACTTTTAGTTGCAACGCATAATCGTCCAATATTTCCTGTATTATTTGGAATTTGAGGTTCAATCAAGACCACATGAAAATTGACTTGATCGTATTTATCTAAACTATTCTTCATTTAAAGACTTATTTATTGCCTCAACACATTTCATTCCATCGATTGCTGCTGAAATAATTCCTCCTGCATACCCCGCACCTTCAGCACATGGATATAAACCTTTAACATCTGGATGCTGCATCGTTATTGGATCTCTAGGTATTTGAACAGGAGAAGAAGTTCGTGATTCAGGAGCATGTAATACCGCATCATTCGTCAAAAAACCTCTCATTTTCTTATCAAAATCAACAAATCCTTTTCTCAATCTTGAAGCTATAAATTCAGGTAAAATTGTATTTAAATCAACGCTAACTATTCCTGGAACATAAGAAGAACGAGGAAAATCTTTTGAAACTTTTTTCTCTACAAAGTCTTTTAAACATTGTGCCGGGACTTTCTGTGTTTTTCCTGCCGCTTCCCAACAAGCCTTTTCAACTGATTTTTGAAAATCTAAAGCAATAAAAGGATTATCTTTCGTATAATTTGGAAGTTCTTCCGGTTCAACCGTCACTACAATTCCAGAATTAGAATATGGATTATTTCGTTTTGATGGTGACCAACCATTCGTAACCACTTCTCCTTCAGCTGTAGCACAAGGAGCTATAATTCCGCCCGGACACATACAAAATGAATAAACTCCTTTTCCATCTACTTGAGAAACTAAAGAATAAGATGCTGGCGGTAAATAATCATCATTTAAACGTCCTGAATATTGAATTTTATCAATAACTTCTTGACTATGTTCTACTCTAACACCTAAAGCAAAAGGCTTAGCTTCTAGACGTATCTTTTTAGAATGTAGCAATTCAAAAATATCACGAGCTGAATGACCAGTAGCTAAAATTATATGGTCAAATTCAAACTGAATCTTATTATTTAACTCAATTAACTTAACACCTTTATTATCAATACTAATATCCGTTAATTTCATCTCAAAATTAACCTCTCCACCTGCAGCAATAATTTGCTCACGCATAGCAACAATAATGTTCGGTAATTTATTCGTTCCGATATGTGGATGTGCATCCACCATGATATCCTCATCAGCACCAAAATGCACAAACCATTGCAATGCTTTATCAATATCACCTCTTTTCTTTGAACGAGTATATAACTTACCATCAGAATAAGTTCCTGCGCCACCTTCTCCAAAACAGTAGTTTGATTCAGGATTGACGATAGAATCTTTATTCAATTTAGCTAAATCTCTTCTTCTAGAACGAACATCTTTTCCCCTTTCAAAAACAATTGGACACAATCCCAATTCAATTGCATGCAAAGCCGCAAAAAGACCAGCTGGACCAGCACCAATAATTGCGATTTTCTTCTTATCCTTTACATTTTGAGGTAAATAATAAATTTCTTCTCTACGTTTTTCTCCTTGAGAAAAAACATCAAAAGTACAATTGATTTTTATCGCTGCTTTTCTTGCATCAATAGAACGTTTTTTCCAATAAAATTCAAAATCAGAATCTTTCAATCCTAATTCTTGTTCAATGCGACTTTTAAGAAATGTTTGATTTTTAGCTTGTTCAGGAGTGACTTGAAATTGTAGAGTATGAATCATTAACCTTCAAAAATTATAGAAAACCACCAAACACGATTATAAAGTGTGTTTATTGGTAAAGAAATTTTGGTATTATCTTGAATGAAGTTGTTAGAAAAACTTTGAGAATACTTCAATTCCATTCCAAATTTAAAATAAGGTGCAAAAAACTCTACCCCACCACCAACTTGTCCTTGAAAATCTTTTTTGTAAACCTTAATAAATGGATTAGCAATATTTTGAGTCGCATATTGTTGTGATTGTAAATCAATTGAAGGCTGCATCCCAACTAAACAATAAGCTGCAAAATTATTCATTCTCAACGTTCTAAGCTGCAACATAATTGGGAAATCCAAATTAGTAGAATTTATTCTTTGCTCTTTTACAATAGGAGAATCTGTTTTAGTCGGATCAGGATTGGCATATGTATACATTAATGATCTTTCCTGAAATGAAAGTGTTGGTATGAAACGTAAACGCAAAATAGGAGTTCCTAACTTTAGTGTTGTAACAATACCAACTTGTCCTCCAGGGATTTTCTTAGATGTTAATGAAGTTAAACCATATTTCGTATAAACATCGTTGTACGTATAAACATCATAACTTCCTTTATTAACACCCAACATAAATCCAAAATGAATAGGCTTTTGATCAAAAGTCCTATAATTTTTAGTCCTTTCCTTTTGAGCGAATAGCAGATTAGGAATTAAAAGAAGAAGTAAGATTATTGTATTTTTCATATTCGCTTAAAACGATTATTAAAGAGAAATATTGTTTTCCAACATCACTTAATTATTTAATTCCAGTATAAATTGTAGCTATACCGCCAGAAACTAATTGCGACTTTACATCAGTATACCCCAATTTCTTTAAAATATCTGTAAATTTTTCACCTTCTGGAAAAGCTGCAATAGATTCTGGTAAATAAGCATATGCTTTATCATCTTTTGAAATTAATTTACCGAAAAATGGTATAATGTATTTCGAAATAATTGCATAACCTTGTTTAACAGGGAATTTTTTAGGTTTTGAAAACTCAAGTATCACAACTTTTCCTCCAACACGAATCACTCTTAACATTTCAGCTAATCCTTTTTCAAGATTTTCAAAATTACGTACTCCAAAAGCTACAGTTAAACCATCAAAATAATTATCATCAAAAGGTAAATTTTCAGAATCTCCTAATTGAAGCGTAATTATATCATCGTGCTTCATTTTTTTGATTTTTTCGATTCCTACATCAATCATTCCTTGCGAAATATCTACTCCAATAACTTCTGTAGGATGAATTTTTAATGTTGCAATTGCGAAGTCACCAGTTCCAGTAGCAATATCTAAAACCTTTTTAGGCTTCACTTCATTCAATAAATTTACAGCTTTTCTTCTCCAAATTTTATCAATTCCAAGCGATAAAAAATGATTTAAAAAATCGTATTTTTTAGAGATATTGTTGAACATTTGAGCAACTTCCTCTTTCTTTGACTTATCTGAACCGTAAGGTTTTACTACTGTTTCGCTCATTTTATTATCGTTTTTTCAACTTCAACTATCAATTGATCTTTATCAATTGACACTACTCCACTTTTTTCACAAACCAACCCTCCTGCTAAATTAGCTATTTCGGCAATCAAATGAATTGGCAATCCTACTGTTAAACACAAAGTTGCAACTGAAATAACAGTGTCTCCTGCTCCACTTACATCTGCTATATTTCGAATATGAGCAGGAATGTAATGTTTATAATCAGCATCTTTTATAAACACTCCATGTTCTGATAGTGTTACAAAAGAAATTTTATTATTTAAATTTTGCTCTAATTTTGAAACTGCCTCTTCAAAAAGTTCGTTTTGCTCAAATTTAAAAGTCATTCCAACGCCTTCTTTCAATTCTTTTAAATTAGGCTTGAATAAAGTTACATTCTTATAAGCAAAGAAATTTTTGTTTTTTGGATCTACAGTAGTTGGAACATTAAACTGTTTAGATAATTCAATAACTGCTTCAATTACTTTAACAGTTAAAACTCCTTTATTATAATCTTCAAAAATGATTGCATCAACTCCTTTTTCAAGAAGCTGTTTTACTTTTTCAATTAATTGAAGTTCTTCAATAGAATCAATATCATTCGTTTGCTCAGAATCAATTCGAATTAAATGCTGATTATTTCCAATCACCCTTGTTTTTACTGTTGTTTCACGATTATCACTTAAAACAACACCATCAGAAGAAATTGAATTTGATTCTAATAACTCAATCATTTTTTTACCTGACTGATCATTACCAATGACAGAACAAACAATAGCTGACGCTCCCATAGCAACTAAATTAATAGCGACATTAGCAGCTCCTCCTAATCGCTCTTCTTCTTTTTGGAGAGTCACAATTGGAACCGGTGCTTCCGGACTTACACGATTTACATTACCACGTAAATATGCATCAATCATTACATCACCTAAAACTAAGATGCGTTTATTCTTAAATTCGTCAACTATTTGTTTAAAGTTCATTATTTTAATTTTTCTAACG
>CANGHX010000015.1 GCA_947453715.1 Flavobacteriales bacterium
TATAACAAATTTAGATTTATTAGTTCTTTTAATGTTGTTATTGCTTTGGAGTAGTCATCTAATGCAAAGTAACTTAAAGCAATTTCATATTGAGCAACAGAATAATTTGTGTCATTTAATGAAACCTTAGAATAACTATTGATTGATTCATCATATTTTTCCTTTTCGTATAAATCAAGACCTTCTTGAATTAGATCAATAGCACTTTTTTCTTCGATATTCTTTTGTGATATTGCAATCAATGGAAATGAGAAAAAAAATAAAAAAGCAATTCTTTTCATGTTTTAGTTTTTAATTATTAAATGTAGAATTTGCAATAGAGTACTTAGGTAATTAAGGTACTTTTTATAGGTTACAAAATAAACTACGCTACAATATTAATTATAATTTTCTAAAACTCTTTAATTGATAAAATAATGATGTTTCATTAAAAATCATTTCTCTTTTAGTAGTAAACTATGTTATTAAATCTTTAAGTTTTTGTAATACAGAATTTTAACATTGTACAATTTATGTTAATAAGTTTATTGGTTATTTTAATATGTTAAGCTGTAATTAATTGTTATTCAATGTTTTAGTCAGTAGTACAATTCTGATTTTATTTATCTAAATTCTAAAATAATCTATTTAAAAACCTTGATATTATTAGCATTTTCAGTTATTTTGTTAATAAGTTTTTTTTAATGCTTTTTTTATCCGTATCTTTGCAGTCAATTTTAAGTAAAAATATGACATTTAAGGAACTCGGGTTGAAGAGTGAGGTGCTGAAGTCGTTAACAGAAATGGGGTTTGAAGCACCTACTCCGATTCAACTAGAAGCTATTCCTAACTTGCTTGCAAGTGATAGCGATCTAGTTGGTTTAGCCCAAACAGGAACAGGTAAAACCGCAGCGTTCGGTTTACCATTAGTGAACAAAGTAGACGGAAAGTCTAGAACACCACAAGGATTAGTGGTATGTCCAACAAGAGAGTTGTGTCTCCAAATCACGAAAGATTTAGAAAACTATTCAAAATACCTCGATTTAAGCGTGGTAGCTGTGTATGGTGGAGCTGATATTCGTCGTCAAATTACACAAATCAACAAAGGTGTATCAATCGTAGTTGCAACTCCAGGTCGTTTAGTCGATTTAATTAAACGTAAATCTATCTCTTTAGCAGATGTGAAATACGTTGTTTTAGATGAGGCGGATGAGATGTTAAACATGGGATTCAAAGAAGATTTGGATATGATTTTAGAATCTACTCCAGAGCACCGAAATGTATGGTTGTTTTCTGCAACTATGCCTAAAGAGGTTGAAAGAATTGCAAAGACATACATGTCAAATCCTTTTGAAGTATCAATCGGACACAAAAATCAAAGTAACGAGAATATAGAGCACATCTATTATTCTGTGAAAGAAAGAGATCGTTATGCAGCGTTGAAACGTGTGATTGATTTCAATCCTGAAATTTACGGATTGATTTTCTGTCGTACACGTATGGAAACAGCTTCAGTTGCTGATAAACTTGGAAAAGAAGGATACAGTGCTGAACCGTTACATGGAGATTTATCTCAAGTTCAACGTGATAGAGTAATGGATCGTTTCCGTAAAAAAGAAATTCAAATCTTAGTTGCAACAGATGTTGCGGCTCGTGGATTAGATATCGATAATATTACTCACGTATTGAATTACAATTTACCGGATGATATCGAGAACTATACGCACCGTTCTGGTCGTACAGCTCGTGCTGGTAAAAAAGGACAATCTATTGTTTTAATTAACACTAGAGAGAACTACAAAATTCGTACGATTGAAAAACAAATTCGTGTAACTTTTACAGCTGGAGTTCTTCCAAAACCGGAAGATATTTGTGCTATCCAATTGACTAAATTAATTGATAGTGTTATCCAAACTGAAGTAAAAGAAGCTGATATCGAAAAATTCATGCCTCAAATTATGGCTGGATTTGGAGAGATGACAAAAGAAGAAATCGTTAAAAGATTTGTTTCTGCTGAATTCAATCGTTTCATCGATTACTACAGCAATGCAGGCGATCTAAATTCTTCTGGAAGAGATTCTGATAGAGGGGAAAGAGGTGATCGCGGAGATCGTGGTGATAGAAATGATCGTGGAAGAAGAGATAGAAGCTATGATGAAGGACGTGAAGATAGACCAAGAAGAGATCGTGGTTCTGAAGAAGGAAAAACAAGATTCTTTGTTAGTGTTGGTCAAAGAGATGGATTAAACCCTGGTGGTTTATTACGTTTAATTTGCGATAGTACTGGATTGAAATCTGGAAATATTGGTAAAATTGATATTATGCCAGCATTCTCTTTCTTCGAAGCAGATCAAGCTGAAACAGATAACATTTTACGAAAAGTTAATGGTTCAGAATACGAAGGAACAACTGTAAATATCGAAATCACTAAAAATAAAGGTGGTGGTTCTGATAGAGGCGGACGTTCTGGAGGTGGTGGTGGATTTGGTGGTGGAAACCGTCGTGCATCAGGAGGAAGCGGAGGCTTTAGAGGTTCTAATGACAGAGGTGGAGACAGAGATAGAAGTGGAGACCGTGAAGGTTTCAGACCAAGATCTGAGAGAAGCGGAAGTGATAGAGGTGAAAGAGGTTCAAGCGAAAGAGGTTCAGGTGAAAGAAGAAGCGGAGGTTTCGGAAGATCATCTTCTTCATTTAGAGGTAAATAATAATTAATCACTAGGATTATTTTAAAAATGGAAATAAGGAATATTGCAATTATTGCACACGTTGACCACGGTAAGACTACTTTAGTAGACCGTATGATTGAAGCAGGAACAGATGCTCAAGTTCATGAAAAACCGAAAGGAGAATTATTCATGGATAACAATGATTTAGAGCGTGAAAGAGGAATCACGATCGTTTCTAAAAATGTATCTGTACTTTACAAAGGAACAAAAATCAACATTATTGATACTCCAGGTCACGCCGATTTCGGTGGTGAGGTTGAGCGTGTATTAAACATGGCTGATGGTGTTTGTTTATTAGTTGATGCTTTTGAAGGGCCAATGCCTCAAACACGTTTCGTTTTAGGAAAAGCTTTAGCATTAGGTTTAAAACCGTTATTGGTTATCAATAAAGTTGATAAAGAAAACTGTACTCCAGAAGAAGTTCACGAGAAAGTTTTCGACTTAATGTTCGAATTAGATGCAAATGATCATCAATTGGATTTCGCAACTATTTATGGTTCTGCGAAAAATGGTTGGATGTCTGAAGATTGGAAACAACCTACAACATCTATTTCTCCATTATTAGATCGTATATTAGAATATTTCCCACCAAAGAAAATTGAAGAAGGAAATACTCAATTGTTAATTACTTCTTTAGATTTCTCAACTTTCGTTGGTAGAATTGCAATCGGAAGATTACATAGAGGAACACTTAAAGAAAATCAGAATATCATTTTAGGTAAAAGAGATGGTACTCAAGAGAAACATAAAGTAAAAGAATTATTCGTTTTTGAAGGTATTGAAAGAGTAAAAGTTGCTTCAGTTCAACCAGGAGATATTTGTGCTATCACAGGTATTGAAGGTTTCGAAATTGGTGATGTTATCTGTGATGCAGAAAATCCAGAGCCATTAGCTTCTATTTCAATTGATGAGCCTACAATGAACATGTTATTCTCAATCAATGATTCTCCATTCTTTGGTAAAGAAGGTAAAAAAGTTACTTCTCGTCATATCTCTGAGCGTTTAACGAAAGAGTTAGAGAAAAACTTAGCAATGCGTGTTACAAACACTGATAAAGCTGACAAATGGTTAGTTGCTGGACGTGGTGTATTGCATTTATCTGTTTTGATTGAAACAATGCGTCGTGAAGGATATGAGTTACAAGTTGGTCAGCCACAAGTAATTATTAGAGAAATTGACGGAGTTAAATGTGAGCCTATTGAAGAGTTAACAATCGATTTACCAGAAGAATTCAGTGGTACTGCGATTGAGGCTGTTTCAATGCGTAAAGGTGAAATGTCTAACATGGAGCCGAAAGGAACGCGTATGACAATTCAATTCCAAATTCCATCAAGAGGTATTATTGGTTTAAGAAACTATTTGTTAACGCAAACAGCGGGTGAAGCAATTATGACACACCGTTTCTTAGAATACCAACCTTACAAAGGTGAAATTCCAGGACGTCAAAATGGTTCTTTAATTTCAATGGAACAAGGAACTTCAATTCCTTTCTCTATTAATAACTTACAAGAAAGAGGTCGTTTCTTTGTTTCTCCAAACGAGAATGTTTACGAAGGTCAAGTAATTGGTGAAAACTCAAGAGCAGGTGACATGGTAGTAAACGTTACAAAAACGAAGAAAATGTCAAATATGCGTTCTTCAGGAGCTGATGATAAAGTGAAATTAATTCCACCTATCAAATTCAGTTTAGAGGAGTGTTTAGAGTATATTCAAGGTGATGAATATGTTGAGGTAACTCCAGAAAACTTACGTATTCGTAAAATCTACTTGAAAGAAAACGAAAGAAAAAGAGCAGGTAAATAATTCCTATTCTTTAAAATTTATAGGCCCAAATTACATTAATGTAGTTTGGGCTTTTTTTATAAATGTTATAAACATTTAAAATTTACATTTTGAAACAATCTATTTTGTAAATTAATCATTATTAGATAGTCTTAGATTTTATTCGTTTGGATTTTTAATATTTAAAGAAAACCATGTTCATATCTTGATAATTAAATTTGAAAAAGATGAATTATTATCGTAAATTTAAAGAACAAAACTAGTGGTATGTTTAACGACGATGATGAAGATGATGCTTACTTTGAGGGTAATCTCAAAGATGAAGTCGAGCGTTTTGAAGCAGGAATTGAAAGTGGAAATCTTGGATTTATTGATAGTGATAAATTAGAAGCTATTATTGATCATTACTTGATAAATAACCAATATAATAAAGCGAAACAATGTGCTGAATTTGCGTTGACTTTATTTTCTTTTAGTGAATTATTTCAATTAAGATTAGCTCAATCAATGTCTGCATTAGGACAACTTAAAAAGGCTTTAAACCTAATATCTTCAATTGAAAAGAAGGATAATTCTTCTTGTGAAATCAAATTAACAAAAGCATCTATTTTTAGTCAATTAAGAGATTCAAATAGCGCAATAAAATATTTCAAGGAAGCTTTAATGCTTTCTGAACCAGAAGATAAAGATGAGATTTATCTTGATTTAGCAATGGAGTATGAAAATTCCAATGATTACAAAAATGCATTAAATGTTTTAAAAGAAGCGATTAAGTATAATCCTAATAATGAAGGAGCAATTTATGAAATCGCTTTCTGTTACGAGCAACTTGGTGAATACGAAAATGCTATAAAATGTTATTCTAATTATATTGATGACAATCCATATTCTTTCACTGCATGGTATAATTTGGGTAATACATATTCCAAAGCAGAAGATTATGAGAAAGCCGTATGGGCTTATGATTATTGTACATTAATTAACGAGGATTTCGGACCAGTTTATTTTAATTTAGGAAATGCGTATTTGTCTATGGATAAATACCAATTATCAATTGATAGTTTCAATAAATGCATGGAATTAGACGGTGAAGATGCTGTCGCTTTATGTTATATTGGCGAAGCTCATGAACAATTAGGTGAATTAAAATTGGCTAAAGAATATTATAGACAAAGTTTAGATTTATCTCCGATGTTACCTGATGCTTGGTTAGGTATAGGTATTGTTGAAGATTTAGAAGGTAACACGAAAGAAGCATTGACATTTATTCATAAAGCCGCAGATTTAGATCCTGAGAATCCTGGAATTTATTCAGTATTAGGCGGGGCATATGAAAAATTAAATGACATAGATAGAGCACAAGAATATTATTTATTGTCTCTAGAACTTGATCCAACTGATGAAGAATGTTTGACTAGTTATATTAAAATGTTAACTAAAACATCAATTCTAGATACACTTGAAATAATTAATGAATTTATTATTAATAATCAGGAAGTTAAAATCGCGAAAGTTTTAAAAGTGAATTTACTTTGGAAATTAGGTAATAAAAGTGAAGCGCTACATTTGTTTTCATTATGTATCCTAGAAGACATCGAAACGGCTAAAGAATTATTTGAAAGTTTTCCTGAGTATAAAGAAATAAAGGAATTTAATGAATTAATCGATTAACTGAATAGATTAATCAATTCGTTTTGTTTTATTGATGTTTATCTTCAAAAAATCCAATAGAATTTCGTAAATTCGCACCATATTATACACTAGAATGAATTTCGAATTACCATATATTCCCGAAAGACCAGTTAAACCTCGTCAAAAAGGTGTTACAATGATGATGGATAAAGGACTAAGTTTAAGAGAAACTGAAAACTTTATTGATGCTTCAGGACATTTAACTGATGTTGTAAAATTTGGTTTTGGTACATCATACGTAACAAATAATTTTCAAGAAAAAATCAATTTATATAAATCTGCAGGTATTCAACCTTATTTAGGAGGTACTCTTTTTGAAGCATTTTATGCAAGAGGGATGTTTGAAGATTATATTCGTTTATTGGATAAGTATAATCTTGATCTAGCAGAAATTTCAGATGGTTCAATTATTATGAATCACAATGATAAATGTGAATTAATTCATAGACTTGCAAAAACAAGGACGGTAATGTCTGAAGTTGGTTCGAAAGATTCAGGAATTATTGTTTCTCCTACAAAATGGGTGAAAATGATGAGCACAGAATTAGAAGCGGGTTCGTGGAAAGTGATTGCAGAAGGACGTGAAGCTGGAAATGTTGGTGTTTTTAGACCAAATGGAACGGCTCATACCTACCTGATTAATAAAATTATAGCAAAAGTAGATCCAAACGATATTTTATGGGAAGCTCCTCAAAAAAATCAGCAAGTTTGGTTTATTAAGTTATTTGGAGAAAATGTAAACTTAGGAAATATTGGTCCAAATGATATGATTCCATTGGAATGTTTACGTTTGGGGTTAAGAGGAGATACTTTCTTTGAATTTTTACCATCTGATTATGCTGATCGTTTGAAGCAAGTAAATGATGAAGCAGAAGTAGAAGAAGAAGAAAATTAAAATGTCTTTTCATAAAAGATGTGAAATAAAAGGACATGCTGCTGCAATTTATTGTGGTGATTTTAATTCCGATTATTTATACTCTGGAAGTGCTGATCAATTTATAACTCGTTGGGATATTAATCTTGGAGTTCAAGACAAGTTCGCTATTCGAATGAATCAGTCTGTTTATGCTCTTCAATTAATTTCAAATAAATTATTAATAGCTGGATTATCTTCTGGTGCAATTCATATTTTTGATCTTATCAATAGAGTTGAAATAAAGCATTTTACTCAGCATATAAAAGGAGTTTTCTCTTTAGCATTTAACGATTTTAAAAATCATTTTTATGCTGGCGACTCAGATGGGAATTTATCAATTTGGAATGCTGAATCTTTAGAATTATTACTTTATTTACCTTTAAATGTAGGGAAAATTAGAAAAATAAATTGTTCACTTTCAGGTGCTAGAATCGTGTTGTCTTGTCAGGATGGATCAATTCGTGTTTTTGAAACGAATGGTTATAATGAAATTTATACGATTGAAGCACATAAAAATGGAGCAACTGTTTCAGTATTTAATCCACTGAATGAAAATCAATTAATTTCTGGAGGAAAAGATGCACTTTTGAAAGTTTGGGATCTTGAAAATTTAGAATTATTACAAGAATTTCCAGCTCACAATTATGTTATTTATGATATTTGTTTTCAAAATCAAAATAGTCATTTTGTAACGTCAAGTCGAGATAAGACAATTAAAATTTGGAATACAATCGATTATTCATTTAATCAACGCTTAGATTTTAAAGATGGAGGACATCGTCATTCTGTAAATTCGTTAGTAAAAATTAATGAACATTCTTTTGCATCCTTAAGTGATGATAAGAAAATAGTTATCTGGGAAGATGAGAATATTTAAATATTTAAAATTCATCCTAAATTCATTGATTCTGAGTGTTGAATTTTTTATTGCTTTCATAACCTTTTATATTACACTTGCGCTTGTTGGAATGAGTATTTCTATAGGAGAACGTCCTTTAAAAAAATCGGAGATAACCATTTATTTGAAATCAGATGGTGTACACACAGATTTTGTATTACCAGTAAAGACTAAATCAATTGATTGGTCAAATATTTTTTTGAGGTCTGACACAAAAAGCAATGATTTTTCTAAAAATCATATTTCAATAGGGTGGGGCGACCAAGGTTTCTTTTTGAATACTCCTCAATGGTCAGATTTAACGTTTAATACAGCTTTTAATGCTGCTTTTTATAGAGGGAAATCAGCTATTCATATTAACTATATTAACATTAATGATATAAATACAGATTTTAGAGAAATCAAAATTTCAAAATATAATTATCAAAAATTAATACGTTATATTCAGAATTCACTTGTAAAAAAAGGGGAGAGAAATTATTCGTGTATTAAAAATAGAGGTTATTGGGAGACAGATGCTTTTTATGAATCTAAAGGAAGTTACGGATTGTTTAATACCTGTAATTCTTGGATAAATGAAGGTTTGAAAGAAGCTGAATTGAAAGCATGTCTTTGGACACCTCTCAATTCAGGTATTTTTAGAAATTACAGCAAAAATTAATTTTTCTTGCTGTTAATTTCGTGTATAAAAAAGAAAGTTTTATCTATTGTTTCATATTGACCGTTTGGTTGAGGACCTAATGCTGGCGAAGAAACAATGTATCCAATTTGATCAATTAACACATAGTATGGATAATTTTCAATCTTGAATTTTTTAAGAATAGGATCATTATCTTTTACTTCAAACTTATTCCAAGGAATAGCTGAAAGAGATTTTTTAGTTTCTTCAGTTGTGTTTGTATTAGAAGGATAAATGGTAATAAATACAACATCGTTTTTATAGGTCTCTTGTAATTTTTTCAATAATGGAATTTCAGTATTACAATTTTCACTCAAAGGATTATAAAAATGAAGATATAAATGCTTTCCGTTGAAAGAACTTAAATTAGTTATTGTTCCATCTAGAGCTGTTAGACTAAATTCTGGTGATTTTGCTCCAGGTACTAATTCTAAAAGTCGATTTGAAGTATTCTTCGCAATAATTTCATCATTTTTAAACATACTGTGTTTAGATACACTATCCAAAATCGTTAGAATATTATTTTGATAATCGGCACCTTTATAAAATTCTTCAGACAATAATTTAATCATTGCGATTTCTCGAATTCGCATATTTATCAATGTGTATTCACCACCAAGCGCTTTCATCAAAAGAGTTGGACTGCTTTTTTCAATGGCTAAATTTACACGAGCTGCTGTCTCAACATTAAATCGAGGCATTTGATTTTCATAAAATTTCGATAAATATTGCATGTAAGCATCATTTTCATAATAAACAGGACTGTGTTTTAAGTAAAAATCGTGCTTTTCATATTTGTTTCTAGTTCCAACATTTTGAATTTCATCCATTGAAGCAAAAGTAAATTTTACATACGTTTTGAAAAAAGTACTTGTATCATTTTTATATGCTTTTTCAGCATTTAATTTGAAGGTATCTAATTCTTTTGCAAATTCGATTGGTTTACTGTTTTTGCTGTAATAGAAATTCCCAATGAAATCATCAACCCAGCGATCAAATCCCAAGATTTTATAATTGATGTCATTACTGTCTAATGAAAAGAAAGTCAATTCAACAGAGTTTCCACTTGGTCGAAATGGATCATATTTATCTTTTTCAGGAAATAAAACTTCATATTTAGCTTTAGGTTGAATATATAAAAACGCTTTATTTTTATTCGAACGAATAATTAACTTTTCATTTTTAGGAGCTGTAATTTCAAATTGAAAAGTACTGTCTTTTTTAACTATTGTACTAGCAATTAATTCTTCAGATAAAGTTAAATAGTCTTGAATTCTATAAATTTCAATCGATTTACCAATATACGCAGGAGCATAACCCGTAATAATTGTACTTTTCTCTTTCTGTCCAAACGAAAGGAAACTCAAACCAATTGAAAAAGCAATTAAAAAAATGAATTTTATCATTGTAGTGTTTTTGTTAAATAGAAGCATTAATTATACCATATTAAACGAGAAGACTCGAATTTGTTACAAATTTTGTGATTGAACCATTGTTCTTAAAAATTTCTCGAACAATTGATGCATTAATAGCGCTGTATTGCTGATCTGTCAAAAAGAAGATTGTTTCGATGGTTGAAATTTCTACATTCATATGTGCAATCGATTTTTCGTATTCAAAATCTTTAGAATCTCTTAAACCACGAATAATGTAATTTGCATGTATGTCTGCGCAAAAATCAACTGTCAATTTATTGTATGTCAATACACGAACATTATCATATTCTGAGAAAAGTGATTCAATGTGTTTGATTCTTTTTTCAATATTAAATAAATATGTTTTTTGTTGATTTACTCCAATTCCAATGATTATTTCATCAAAAAGAGGTAAAGCTTTTTTTACAACAGCTTCATGTCCTTTCGTAAAAGGATCAAAAGAACCAGGAAATAAGCCAATTTTTTTCATTTATTCATCATCTTTTGGGTCATTGCTAAAAAAGCTAAAATGCACATTTCCATACAATCGTTTATTTTCAAATGACGGGTAATGTTCTAATTTAGTTTCTCTACCATGTTCCACTATTAATACACCATTTTCTTTTAATAAATTTCTTTGAAATACGATCTCAACTATCTCATGATGAAATTTCAAAGCATAAGGTGGATCTGCAAAAATAATATCGTATTGATTTGTTGTTTTTAATAGAAATTGGATGATATCTTGCTTGATTACCAATAAATCTTCTTCAACATCTAATTCTTTTGCATTTTGACGAATGAATTTTGTGCAAAAAAAGTCTTTATCGACCGCAGTTACTTTTCCTGCTTCACGCGATAAAAATTCGAATGTAATATTTCCAGTTCCCGCGCACAAATCTAAAACATCAAAGTCAAGCAACGAATATCTATTTTCTATTAAATTAAATAAACCTTCTTTAGCGTAGTCCGTTGTCGGTCGTGAAGGAAAGTTTTTTGGAACAGAAAATCTTCTTGATTTTAATTTACCTCTTATTATACGCACTGGATATGAGAATTAAGTAATGTTTGTTTATTGATTTCAACTTTTGAATCAACAATTTCTTTAAATTTTAATAATTTCAATTTTACTTCATTTACGCATTCTTCATTTGCGCCAGAACCTAAAAGCAGTGAGATTGAATTATTTTCATTGAACATGTTTTTTTGTTGTAATGAAAATAAAACATGGTAAATAATATCATCTGAATTCAAATAATTAAAGTTTGAATAAAATTGTAATTCATTTTTATCCGTCAAAATTAAGTTAAATGAATTTTCATGAATGATTATTAATGTTGAACTTTTTGAGGAAGAACTTTTAAAAATGCTTCTAAGTAAAAAACTACCTTCATTTTGAATAACAATTCTTGGAAATTTAATAACGAAAAACGATTTAACCCATAATGGTATTTCAAAGATGTTTACTAAAGACAATTCAGGAATACGATTGTAATCAATATGAGATAATGGTATGTTTTTACTAAAGCTTAAGTTAAAAATATCTTCAGGTTTTACTTCACTAAAAACATTACTTGGAATTAATGTTGACAATGGAGAATACCAAGATAATGAATAATCATCAAAATCTCTTTCTTTGTATTTCTTTTCCTGAAAAATACGCTCTAATTGTTCTTTATATTGATAATCAATTTTATCCTTGAAAACAAAACTATCAATCGTTTCAACCAATCCATCTTGAATGGTTGTGAATTTGACAGAATTTTCAGAAAGTTCTATTGCTAATTGACTTTTCATTGCTTTTTTGTTCTTATACAAATTTACAATTTAAACTTGTATATTTTATTATTTAGTTTGAACCTACAACTTCTTTTAAAAATTGACTAAAACTGACTCTTTTATAATTTGAAGGCACACCAAATAAATCTCTATTTAGCGTGGCATTTTCCATCGAAATAAGTGTGTACAAAAATGTCCCATCTTCAGTTGTTATTGAATATTTTACTGGTAAACCAGGAATGTCATTGTATGCATCTAGGTATTTCGGAGAATAATTTTTAAGGTATAATATCTCCATAGTATGCTTAGTTTTAGAATTAGTTAATTGTAATCTATTGGCTTTTAAACCAGCTACTTTACGTTTTCCTAATTTCCTTTTATAGATAACTTTGTTTGTTAATTTCGAAGCAGAACTATCTTGAATGTTTAAGTCAGTTTGAATAGCGTAAAAATTATTTTTTGCTTCTAGAAGTAATATTGATTTATTGTAAGCTAAATGTTTTATAACAACTTGTTGACCTAATTGGTCTGAATAATTTTCTATTCGAACAATAGTGTCATTTGTATAAACCGTCATAGTTTTTGGTTTAAATAGTTTTTGCAAAGCAGTATCTTGAATCTGAATTGAATAGACTAATTTTCCCTGAAATGATTTGTAATCTTGAGAATAAATAATAAAAGGAAGCAAAATAATGATCAACAATTTTAAACGCATAGTTAAATTTTTAAGTATAATTTTTTTTTAAATTTCCGTTACAGTTATACTAACTTCAAAAGTAGAGGTTATCATTATTCATTCTTTAATAAAAAAAGAAGCTTATTAACAGAATTTTCAACGTTAGTCAATAAACTTATTCAATATTTACCTTGATTTTTTTAAAATCGCTATAATATCTTACATTTGTAATCTAGGAAATTAATAGAAATAATGAAAAAAGATATTACTATACTAATTAATCGTTCAGAGATTACAGCAGGAACAAGAGGTTCTTCATTAGGTCCTGAAGCAGTAATGACAGCAGCCAGGATTAAGGGGAAATCCTTTTTTGGAGACTACCCAATCGAAGAAATAAAACATGTAAATCATTTACTGGACCACCCAACTAAACACCAATTTGCAAAAAGAATTGATGGTTTGTTTTCAATTTATTCTTCTCTAAATGAGAGCGTTTCAAAATTGTTATTAGCGAATAGATTCCCATTAGTAATTGCTGCTGATCATGGTTCAGCTGGTGGAACTATTGCTGGAATAAAAACAGCTTTTCCTGAAAAAAGAATAGGTATTATTTGGATTGACGCGCATGCCGATATTCATACACCCTATACAACACCATCGGGAAACATGCACGGTATGCCTTTGGCTACTGTATTGAATCAAGATAATTTAGCTTGTAAAATCAACGAATTATCATCTGAAACGTTGGATTATTGGAATCAATTAAAGAATGTTGGAGGGATTGCTCCAAAAGCTCTAGCTGAAGATCTTGTTTTTATTGCTGTTAGAGATACAGAAGAGCAAGAAGATGCAATCATGGATGAATTAAACATTAAAAATTATAAAGTTTCTGAAGTTCACAATAAAGGAATCGCTCAGGTTATTTCTGAGATTGAAACAAAATTAAGCGATTGTGATATTATCTATGTTTCGTTTGATGTAGATTCTATGGATCCTGAAATGACATCTCATGGAACAGGAACTCCAGTTAAAAATGGTTTATCACCAAAAGAAGCCGAAGAAATATTAACTTTGTTGGCTGCTAACGAAAAAACAGTTTGTATTGAATTTGTTGAAGTAAATCCTTGTTTGGATGAAAAAACAAATAAAATGGCAGATGTTACTGCTGATTTAGTTGAATCAGTACTGGAAACATTAGGTAAATAAAAGTATAATTTAAAATTAAAGATGAACACAAAAGTTTCTATCAATGAACAAATTAGATTGATTCTAATTGAAAATTCAGAAGTGTTATTTGGAACAAAAATTAACGAAAATTTAATTCAATTTCAAAAAACAAGGAAAGAGGTAGAAGGTGATGTGACATTGGTAATTTTCCCTTTTGTTAAAGCTTTAAAATGTTCGCCAATTGAAGCTGGAAATAAAATTGGAGATTTTTTGAAAGAAAAGTTGAATTCAATTGCTTCTTTTGAGGTTGTAAGTGGATTTTTGAATTTATCAATCAATTCAAGTTATTGGATCGAACAATTAAAATCGATTGAAGTTGATCCATTGTTTGGTTTTGAATCTCCAAATTCTAAGTCAACTGTAATGGTTGAATATTCTTCTCCAAATACAAATAAGCCTTTACATTTGGGTCATTTAAGAAATAATTTTCTTGGATATTCTGTTGCTGAAATTTTGAAGGCAAACGGTCATAAGGTTGTGAAGACTCAAGTGATCAATGATCGTGGAATTCATATTTGTAAAAGTATGTTGGCTTGGGAGAAATTTTCACCGTTAAATGATAAAGGTGAAAGGGAAACTCCTGAAAATACTGGTTTAAAAGGAGATAAATTAGTTGGAAAGTATTATGTTGAATTCGATAAACAATTCAATGCTGAAGCAAAAGAAATTATTGCACAATGGGAAAATGGTGACTTCGCAAATTTCCCATCATCAATAGTCGAAGAGTTCAAAAAACTTACTGATTCTAAGGAAGGAAAAGACGAAAAAGCCGTTAAAGGTATTGACGATAAAATAAAGGATTTAGCTAAAAACGAAACAACACTTTTGAGAGAAGCAAAAGAAATGCTTGTTAAGTGGGAAGCAAGAGATCCTCAGATTTATTTGCTTTGGACAACAATGAACAACTGGGTATACAAAGGGTTCGATGTGACTTACAAAAGCATGGGGGTTGATTTCGATAAGTTATATTATGAATCAGATACATTTATTTTAGGTAAAGATATCGTTATAGAAGGTCTTCAAAAAGGAGTTTTCTTCAAAAAAGAAGATGGTTCAGTTTGGATTGATTTAACGGAAGATGGTTTAGATGAAAAATTGTTGTTACGTTCGGATGGGACAACTGTTTATATGACTCAAGATATTGGAACTGCTGTTGATAGATATAAAGATTATTCTGATTTAAGTGGGATAATTTATACTGTTGGAAATGAGCAGGATTACCATTTTAAAGTCTTGTTTTTGATTTTGAAAAAGTTAGGTTATTCTTGGGCTGATAATTGTTTTCATTTATCTTATGGAATGGTTGATTTACCTTCTGGTAAAATGAAGTCGAGAGAAGGAACAGTTGTTGATGCAGATGACTTAATGCAGGAAGTAATTGATAAGGCAGGAGCTTTAACTGCAGAAAGAGGTCATTTGGAAGGAATGTCTAAAGATGATGTGAATACTTTGTGTACAACAATCGGAATGGGTGGCTTGAAATATTATTTATTGAAAGTAGATCCTAAAAAACGAATGATGTTTAATCCTGATGAATCGATTGAATTGAATGGAAATACAGGACCATTTATTCAATATGCTTATGCTCGAATTAACTCATTAATAAACCGTTCAGGTGGAATTCAATCCTACAATTCAATTGAATTAAAAGAGGAAGAAAGAGAAATTATTAAATTATTAATTGATTATCCTTCAGTAATTAAAGAGGCTGGTAAAATGTATTCACCTGCTGTAATTGCTAATTACATTTTTGAATTAGTTAAATTGTTTAACCAATTTTATCAGGCAGTTCCAATTTTAATTGAGGAAAATCAAGATGCGAAAAATTTACGATTAGAATTGTCAAAAAATGTTTCAAAAGTTATAAAATCATCAATGGCATTAATAGGTGTTGATGTGCCTGATAGAATGTGATTTATTGTATTTTGAATAAGTAACTATTTTTCTTTAAATAATCACTTATACATAAAATGACTACTAATAATAATTTTAAATCAATAAAATTATTATTAGTAGTTTTTTTTTTATATAATTGTTAAGCTAAAATTATTTCGATTAAATATTAATCATTAAAACAAATACTATGAAAAGAAATTTACTTACAATTGGGTTTTCTTTGTTTTTTGGTCTTGTTGGTGTTTCTCAAAACTCACAAAGAAAAAGCAATGTTACAAATCCAATAAAAATTCAAACAAATTTCAACTTAACGAATAAATCTATTCCAACACATTTTATACCAGCTCCTGATATGGCTCAAATTCATGCAGATGATGCTGTTAGAGATGCAAAAGGAATTTTATATCGAATAGGAGTTTCTTCTTTTATGAATTTGACTTCTGATAATTCTGGATTATGGTCAACATTAGCGAATGGAGATAAAAAATGGCAATTAGCTATTCATAATCCTGGAGCAGAAGCTTTAAGTTTTATTTTTAAAGATTTTATTCTTTCTGAAGGAGCAACTTTTTGGGTTGAAAATAGAAAAGGGGAAAAAGTATCAGCAGTTTTAACAAATAAAGATCAAATTGAAGATTTCCAGCAACATATTGCTTTGTGTTTTGGTGATGATTTAATTTTGAATATGGTTGATAAGGCCTATGCGAATCCTTCAACTTTTGTATTAAATAGAGTAATTTATAATTATAGATCTACAGGAAATCCTAATCCAAGTGGTCCTCAAAAGATTAACGAATCTGGAACATGTGAGGTAAATGTAAATTGTCCTGAAGGAGCATTGTATCAAGATGAGAAAAGAGGTGTTGCAAGAGTTTATGTTGTCGAATCATCTGGTGCTGGTTGGTGTTCAGGTACTTTAGTAAATAATACAGCTCAAAACTGCAAACCATTATTTTTAACAGCGCTTCATTGTGGTCCTTCAGTAAATGTTTCTGCAGCTAATATGCTTTTATGGAAATTCTACTTTGGATATGAAGCACCATCTTGTACAAATCCTACTTCTGTGGGAACATTGGCAAATCATTATATTACTAGTTGTATTCGTTTAGCTGATTCAAATGATAACGATGGTACCAACATTGCCAAAGATGATTTTTTATTAGTTCAAATGGGAACTCTTGCAAATGAAGCTGCTACAATTACGACATTAAAATCATCTACATTTAATGCTTATTGGAATGGGTGGGATGCTAATACTACAGCTGCTGCGAGTGGTGTTGGAATCCATCATCCAGCAGGTGATATTAAAAAAATCTCTACTTTCTCCGCAGCGGTTACTTCTTCAACTTACAGTGGTACAACAGCTAATACTCATTGGAAAGCTAATTGGGTAACAACTGCAACTAGTTGGGGTGTAACTGAAGGTGGTTCATCAGGTTCGCCTTTGTTTGTCGGTAATGGAGGAAATGCTAGAGTGATTGGTACACTATCAGGAGGTCCTTCTGGTTGTGGAGTGGCTACATCTAGCGCTTATGATTTATATGGTAAAATGTCATATCACTGGGTAACTGATGGTACAACATCTGCATTGAGTTTAAAATATCATTTAGATCCAGGAAATACAGGTTTATTAATTTTAGATGGATCAGCTGATCCTTGTACACCGACATCAACAGTAGCTTCCGTATCAATAACTTCTAGTGATGCAGATAATATTATTTGTACTGGAACTTCAGTTACTTTTACAGCGACACCAACAAACGGTGGTACAACTCCTACTTACCAATGGAAATTGAATGGAACGAATATTTCAGGTGCAACAAGTGCTACATATACAACAAGTGCTTTAACAAATGGTCAATCAATTACATGCGTTATGACTTCAAACTTATCAGGTGTTACTAGTTCACCTGCGACTTCAAGTGCAATTGTCACAACAGTAAATGCAACACCATCAACGCCTTCTATTACTCAATCAGGAGCATTATTAACGTCTTCATCGTCAACAGGTAATCAATGGTATTTAAATGGGACTGCTATTTCAAGTTCTACAAGTTCAACTTATACTGCAAGCCAGAGTGGTTCTTATACTGTTGTTGTTACTGCAAATGGTTGTTCATCTACTGCTTCAAGTCCATTAGCTTTAACTGTAGCTACTGTTTCAATTGTTTCGAATGATGCAAACAATACAATTTGTGCAGGAACTTCTGTAACTTTTACAGCAACTGCAGGAAGTGGGGGATCTTCACCAGTTTATCAATGGAAAGTAAATGGTTCAAATGTGGGAACAAATAGTTCAACTTATACAACTACATCTTTAACAAATGGTCAGTCTGTAACTTGTGTTATGACTTCAAATCAATCTGGAGTTATAAGTTCACCTGCTACTTCAAATGCAATAGTTACTACTGTTAATGCAATTCCGTCAACTCCAACAATTACTCAAGCAGGATCGCAATTGACTTCAAGTTCTTCAACTGGAAATCAATGGTATTTGAATGGAAACATTATTTCAGGTGCAACAAGTCAAACGTATCATGTATTACAGACAGGTAATTATACGGTTGTTGTTACTTCAAACGGATGTAATTCATCTGCTTCAGCTATTTCAAATGTAGATGTAACAGGAATAAATGAAGTGAATGTAGAAAGCTCAATAGTTTCTATTTATCCTAATCCAAATAATGGACAATTTACATTAACATTTACAACTGTTGAATTAATGAACTATAATATTCAATTACACGATGCTAATGGTAAATTGGTTTTTGAAAATGAATTGAAAAACTTTACAGGTAGTTATTCAAAAGAAGTTGATGTTACAAAAAATGGCAAAGGTGAGTACTTCTTATCAATAACGAATTCAAAAAATCAGAAAATTGAAAAAGTAATAGTTTACTAATTATTTTCAGAATGATTTTTAAAGAGGGTGTCCGAAAAGGACGCCCTTTGTTTTAAATAAACCATATAAGGGATTATTAGAACATATAAGTTTCAAAAAAATTTAATTAACAAGCTGTTATTCATTTAGATATAAGTTAATTTATATTACCTTAAATTACTTATATGGTTTAAATTTAAACTGTATCTATTCTTTCTGGACAGCTCCTTTTTTTTTGCAAAAAAAATAGGTTATTCAGTTTGATTGAATAACCTATTTAAAATTTAGATATTATTTTAACCTACAAGTACTTTTTTCTTGAAGTTATCAGCTACTATTAAATCTTTTGTTCCGTGATTCCAAGAATAGAAACCTTCACCTGATTTTACTCCTTTTTTACCAGCTACAACCATATTAACTAATAATGGACATGGAGCATATTTGGGATTTCCAAAACCATTATGTAAAACTTCTAAAATTGCTAAACAAACATCTAATCCAATAAAATCTGCTAACTGTAAAGGTCCCATTGGGTGAGCCATTCCTAACTTCATAACTGTGTCAATCTCTTCTACACCAGCAACGCCTTCATATAATGAACAAATTGCTTCATTAATCATAGGCATTAAAATTCTATTTGCAATAAAGCCTGGATAATCATTAACTTCAACAGGAACTTTGTTTAATTTTTTGGAAATTTCCATAATTGTATTCGTAACTTCATCAGTAGTTGAATATCCTCGGATTATTTCCACAAGTTTCATAACTGGCACAGGATTCATGAAATGCATACCAATTACTTTTTCAGGACGTGAAGTAACAGATCCAATTTTAGTAATTGAAATAGAAGATGTATTTGAAGCTAAAATCGTATTTTGATCCGTATATTTATCTAAATCAGCAAAAATTTTCAATTTCAAATCAATATTTTCTGTTGCTGCTTCAACAACTAAGTCCACATTTTTAACTCCTTCTTCGATAGATGTAAAAGTTGTAATGTTTTTTAAAGTTTGAGCTTTTTCTTCTTCCGTTAAACTTCCTTTACTTACTTGACGGTCTAAGTTTTTACTAATAGTACTCATTCCTTTATCGATAGATGATTGTGCAACATCAATTAAAGAAACGTTATATCCAAATTGTGCAAATGTATGAGCAATTCCATTTCCCATTGTACCAGCACCAATTACAGCAATGTTTTTCATAGTTATTTTTATTATCATTTAATACGCAACAAATATAAGGAATTTAAGATGTATTTTTTATTCTCAATTTTATTCGGTTTATGAAATTAATAAGATTACCATTTGAAATCATCAATTATTACTTTATAAAAGATGTTAATTAATCAAATAAAATACATATCTTTTACTTAGTTTTGAAAATAAAAAAGGTGGGAAGACATTCATATTATACAGAAAGAATTACAGCATTAAATAATTCGTTAAAAAAGGCTCAGAAAACGTATCAGTTATATAGTTTTTTAAGATTGGTCTTTTTCTTACTTTCCATTTCATCTATTTTTATTTTTTGGAATTCTAGTTTTATGATATTAGGACTAATATTGACGTTTGCATTGTTTTTAGTTGCAGTTAGTTTGTCTGTTGATGCTAAATATCAAAGGGATAAATTGTTGATTTTAATTGAAATTAATAAAAATGAAATAGATGCATCAAGAGGTGATTGGTCAATGTTTGATGAAGGTAATGAATACAAGGATTCTAAACATGCATTTTCTTATGATTTAGACATTTTTGGTCCAAAAAGTGTTTTTCAACTAATTAACAGAACTGTTTCAATAGAGGGTAAAAATAAATTAGCATCAGTATTAAATAATGGTTGTTCGACCATATCTTTAAATAATAAAGCGATTACTGAACTTTCTAAAAATATAAAATGGTGTCAAGAATTTATGTCTGAAGGTGTAGTTCTTAAAAAAGAAAAAGGATATCCTAAATCATTAGAAAATCTTAAAAATTTCCAAATAATCCTACCGAAAGGTCTAAATATCTTTAGGATTTTATTACCAATATTCGCTATTTCATCAACTTTTTTATATTCTTATGGTGTTATTAATGGCTTTATTTTTTCTTTTATTTTTTCGTTAATTATGTTACCCTTAATGTTGTTTTTAAAAAACACAAATACTATGACATTAAGGGTTTCAGATCAATCGTCAAGAGTGAGAATAATATTAAAACAATTAGAATTATTTAAAAACTTAGAAATAAATGATCCTGAATTCAAAGCAAAGCAGCAAGCTTTTTTTGAAAGTAATGAAAGTGTGTTAGTTTCAATACAACAATTTGAAAAGTTAATAAAACGTTTTGAGTTTAGATTGAATTTATTGGTAGGTGTAGTTTTGAATTTTTTTCTGTCATGGGATTTTCAGATGATTTATCAATTAAATAATTGGTTGAAAGAAAATAAAGATAAGTTAGTGGGATGGGAAGAAAGTATTGCAGAAATAGAAGTTTGGATATCTGGTGCAATTTTTAAGTTTAATCATAAAGAATCAAATTTTGCAATTTTTAATGAAGAAAATGAAATTAATATTGAAGGCATAAGCCATCCATTTATTGATCCCAAAAAGAAAATTAGAAATAATGTAACTATAAAAAATGATCAAAATTTCTTGATAATTACAGGACCAAATATGGCTGGTAAAAGCACATATTTAAGAAGTTTGGGCTTGGCATTTATTTTTGCTAATGCAGGATTTCCAATTCTTGCTGATTCGTGTTCAATTCCTCGTTTAAAATTGTACACAAGTATGCGGACTTCTGATGATTTAACAACTGAAAGTTCTTATTTTCATGCAGAGTTGGTTCGTTTACGATTTATTGTGGACGCAATTGAAAGTGGTGAAAAAGTTTTTATAATTTTAGATGAAATATTGAAAGGAACAAATAGTAAAGACAAGGAAATTGGTTCAACAAAATTTTTACAGAAATTAGTGAATTTAAATGCAAAAGGAGTAATAGCAACTCATGATTTATCACTTTGTAAATTATCAGAAGATTCGAACAATTTTAAAAATATGTATTTTGATTCAACGATTGAAAATGATGAGTTATTTTTTAGTTATCAAATCAATGAAGGAATTTGTCAAAATATGAACGCTTCTTTTTTACTTTCAAAAATGAAATTAGTAGATTAAATTTTATTTAGGATTTCAATTTTATGATCAATATTTTTTTATTAATCTTTTTTCGATCACCTAATTTGTTAATAAAACAACACTTTTGTAAGTTTTGGTTAAGTGTCTGTTTGTGGTAATCTATTTATTTATAGTGTTTTAAATTGTTTATTAATGGGTTTTATCTTTGAGTGTTTACTAAATCCTTTTATTGATATTATTATTAAAAAAGAAATTGAAAATCAATTGTATATCGAACAATGTTTTTTTAGTTATTAATTACATTTTATATTTGTAGTATAATTATTCTGCAAACTACATATTTATGAATCTTTTCGAAAGAACTTTAATTATAAGTATTTTCATATTATTTTCAAATCAATCATTTTCACAAACACAATTTGTCTTAAATTCTTCTCAATCTGTTACCACTTGTAATGGTTTTATTGTAGATGCAGGAGGAGTAGGTGGAGTAGGTTATTCAAATAACGAAAACTATATTTTCTCTGTTTGCCCGGATCAACCAAATAAAAAAATTACTTTAGCTTTTAACACATTTTCATTGGATTTAACAGATGATAATCTTTCTCCAACGATTACAGATGTTGATACAATGTATGTCTACGATGGAAATTCAGTTGCTTCAGCTCTTATTGGTGCATATACAGGTAATAGTTTGTTTGGAATTAATATTACTGCTACAAATACTCAAGGATGTATTACTGTTCGATTTTCATCAAATTCAATTGGAACAGGTATGTATACTATTAGCGCAACTTGTTTGGTTCCATGTTCATATCCAACTTCTATAGCAAAAATTGTAAATGGTATCACCAATGATAGTATCCGAATTTGTGTTGGACAACCAGTCAGTTTTCAAGATAATGGTTCTTTTGCACTTGCAGGATTTAATATAGCAAACTATACGTGGGATTTGATGGATGGTTCTAATGCTTCAGGTCAAAATGTGAGTCATACATACAATACACCAGGTTTATATAAAGTTCAATTAAAAGTTAAAGATAGTAATCCTGATAATTCTTGCTATAATCAGAATCTGACAGATTTACAAGTTTTGGTTGGTACAATACCTAGTTTTACTAATTTTCCTTCTGATACAACTTTATGTATTGGTGAATCTATAACGCTGTCTGCATCACCAAATTTGTATAATGTAATATGGAATGGTTTTCCCAATTCAACGACAATTGATAATGGATGTTTAACAGATAATCAGCTTGGAGTTGCGCAAAATATTAATTTGGTAGAAACTGCTTTTTTGACTGGTACTTCAATTACAAATGTTAATCAAATTCAAAGTATTTGTTTAGATTTAGAGCATTCCTTTATGGGTGATTTAGTGATTTCTGTTGTTTGTCCAAACGGACAAAGCGTAATTCTGCATCAGCAGGGAGGTGGAGGAACAGATCTAGGTACACCTAATCCTTCTACAAATATTGATTGTAATGACCCTTCTACCATAGGTGTCGGAAGTTCTTATTGTTTTACTCCAACGGCAACAGATACATGGGTAAGTTGGGTAAATAATCAAGGTGGTTTTGCTGCAGCTTTACCTGCAGGCAGTTACGCTCCGATTCAACCATTTTCAAACCTAATAGGATGTCCAACCAATGGTAATTGGAGAATTTCAGTGGTTGATAATTGGGGTGGAGATGATGGTGCAGTATTTTCTTTTGGGTTAAATTTAGATCCTGCATTACTACAACCAGTGAGTAGTTTTGAACCTCAAATAGGCTTGGGTGCTGATTCCTCATTTTGGAATATTCCGGCTTCATTTGTGACAAATTTGACACTGGATGGTGATGTTTTATCTGTAACTCCAATAACTTCAGGTTCCTTTAACTATCAATATACAGTTTTAGATAATTTTGGTTGTCGATTCGATTCGATCGCTAAAATAACAGTAAATCCGAATCCACAAATTTTTGCTGGAATTGATACAACAGTTTGTGATGGTGCTGTTTTACAACTTAATGGACTTGTAAATAATCAAGGTACAAATTCAATGTGTGATTATACAATTAATTTTACAGATGCTTTTGGTGACGGTTGGAATGGAAATACATTGACAATAAGTTATAATGGTAATTCAACACCTTATGAAATGCTTACTGGTTCTTCATTAATACAAACAATATCAGTACCTACTGGAGCACTTATTACTGCTACATTTAATGCCAATGGTTCATTTATTAGTGAATGCAGTTATACAATCACTGATGGTAATGGAGTAATAATTGTTGATCAAAGTAATTCATTATCTGTTGTTGTTTCAGATCAATTCACTGCTAGTTGCTCGGGTAATTACACGTATAGTTGGACGGCAACTAATTTTGTTTCTGATCCTACGATATTAAATCCAACTGTTGTTCCTTTTGTAGGTCATCAAGATTTAGTTCTAACTGTTTATCCAATTGGACATCCACTTTGTCATGTGTCTGATACGATTAATGTTGGATTTTCAACTTCACCTAATGCAGGTCATGACACAACAATTACAATTTGTGATGGGATTGCTTCTTTTGATTTACTATCTTTATTGGGAAATGCTGATCAAAATGGAACATGGGTCAATCAATTAGGTGCAACTTTATTGATGCCATATAGTCCCATAACGCATGGTTCAGGAATTTATAAGTATACAGTTAATAATAATGGTTGTTTTGATTTTTCTGTAGTTACAATTAATGTCATAAAATCTGAGGTTACAAATCAAACAGTAAATAATGTATCT
Source organism: Flavobacteriales bacterium (assembly GCA_947453715.1). Lineage (GTDB taxonomy): Bacteria > Bacteroidota > Bacteroidia > Flavobacteriales_D > Crocinitomicaceae > CAIUKX01. The sequence goes on from CANGHX010000015.1 coordinate 24,438, forward strand.
TGTAATAGTTCCAATAATGGAAACGTAATTATTACTGGAAATAATATTGATGCATATTCATTGAATAATGGACCAATTGTCTCTAATTTAGTTTCACCATTCACAATCAATTCATTATCTCCTGGTAACTATACATTGAGTTTAAGCGGTCCGATCGGTTGTTCTACAACTTCAACATTTTCAATTACAGAACCATCTCCACTTCAAATTACTTCAATTTCAAAGGATACGGTAATTTGTCCAGGATCTTCGATATCAATTAGCAGTGCAGGTATCGGGGGAAGTAGTGCATACACGTATTCATGGTTAGAAAATAATATACAAATAGGAAGCGGAAGCTCAATAACAGTGACACCTCCTGTTACATCTTCAAGTTATTGTGTAATATTAACAGAAGCATGTGGATCGCCTGCTGATACACTTTGCATGAATATTACTTTTCCGGCTGATATTATTCCAATATTAATTCCTGATACTACTAAAGGATGTTTGCCTTTAACGATAAATTTTAATAATAATTCGACAAATTCAAATGACATACTTAAGGTAGTTGTTGATTTTGGTGATGGTGCTGTTCAAAATTATTTATCAAATGCAATAATAAGTCATAAATATATACAAGTAGGTTTGTTCACAGTAACAGTTAAAATTATTTCAAAATATGGTTGTGAATACAATACAGTATATACGAATTTAATTGAGTCTTTTTCATTGCCTCAAGCTTCTTTCATTGTGAATCCTAATCCAATTTCAATGTACTATCCTTACGTTGATTTATTGAATACAAGTTCATCAGATGTTGTATCTTATCAATGGTCTATACCTCAAGGAAATCCGCCAATTTCAACTAATGAAAGTGTTTATGTAAAATATCCTGAAGAAATTTCAACTTATCCAGTAACCTTATATGTTACAAATGAGAATAATTGTGTGGACTCAACGACAAATTATGTAATCGTAAATAATGAAGTCTTATTTTATGCTCCAAATACTTTTACCCCAGATGGTGATGAATTTAATCAAAGTTGGAAAATAAACATTATAGGTATTGATAATGAAGGATTTAATTTATTTATTTACAACCGTTGGGGGCAAGTAGTTTGGAATTCAAAAGATCCTGCGATAGGATGGGATGGGACATTTAATGGCGAAATAGTGCCAGAAGGATCATACATTTGGACACTTGAAGCTGGAGATGTTCAAAACGATAAACGATATAATTTTAATGGTCATATTAATGTGTTAAGGTAGTTTTCAATTTTTTAACATTAATTTTTCTTTTCTAAATAACTTAATGTTAAACGAATAATTCCATAATCAATTTCACCATTAAGAGCTTCGTAAATTGGTTTTAATTGATTTGTATTTTCAATATTTGGTATAATTTTTTCAATTTTTTCAATATCTTCAACGGTAATAAAATCCTCAATTTTTATAGGATAACCGTCTAAATAAAGTTTTGCGACATGGGAATAAATAGTTGTTGTTGCCATACCTCTAACAGTTGCAATAGATTCAATTGATAAGCCTGATTTTAATAATTCAAATGTTTCATCATAAGTTGATTTTTTTGGTTGTAAATCTTGTGTAAACTGTTTAATTAAAGTAATGAATTCATCACCGTATGATTCTGACTTTTGCATACCAATACCTTGAATACCTAATAATTCATTTTTGGTCATTGGTTTTTCATTGGCCATTTGTAATAATGTGGCATCACTGAAAACAATATAAGCTGGAACATTTTCTTCTACAGCAATTTTTCTTCTTAATAATTTTAGTCTATCGAATAGAATTTCATCAGTTGTTAATTGTTTTGTCTCTTTTACTACTTTTGATTTTCCTTTTACAACTTTCTCTTTTTCTTTATAAGCTGCAAATGTTATTTTCATATTTTCAAACAATACTTTATTTCCATAGTTTGTAATTTTAAAGTGCATATTTTCATCATATGCAACTTCAACTAAACCAATGTTTTTAAGTTGTGTAATATAAAACATCCATTGATTAACATTTAAATCTGCTCCAATACCATACGTTTTTAATTCATTGTATTTTTTTGAAAACATTTCACTCGTTTTTGCTCCTCTTAGAAGATCAATTAGAGTATTGTTTCCAATTGATTCATTTGTTCGTTTAATTGCAGATAATGCTTTTTGAGCAATAATAGTTCCATCAATGGTTGAAGGTGGGTTTTTACAAATATCACATTTTCCACAATTTTCATGAAGTTCTTCACTGAAATAAGCTAATAATATTTTCCTTCTGCAAGTCGTTGCTTCAGCAAATTCAATCATACGATTCAATTTTTCTAAAAGGACTGTACTATGTTCACTTTCTCTAGCAAAATCAGCTAATAATTTCACATCTCTGTAGTTGAAATACAAAATGGTATCAGATTTCAAACCGTCACGTCCAGCACGACCAATTTCTTGATAATAGCCTTCGACATTTTTAGGTAGATTGTTATGAATAATCCAACGTACATTCGATTTATCAATCCCCATTCCAAAAGCGATTGTTGCACAAATAATTGGAATTTCATCATTAATAAACTCAGTCTGAATTTTATCGCGTTCATCTGATGTTAATCCTGCATGATAATGTGCAGCATGAATATTATTATCTTCTAATATTTGTGACCATTCTTCCGTTTCTTTTCTACTTAAACAGTAAATAATTCCTGATTGATTCGGTTTAGATTCTATAAAATCTAATATTTCATCAATTTTCTTTTGTTTTGGAACATTTCCTTTAACGTTTAAATTTAAATTTGGTCGATCAAAAGAAGACAAAAATGTTTTTGGTTCAGTTAATCCTAAATGAGTCGCAATATCTTTTCGCGTAATTCTATCAGCGGTAGCTGTTAATGCAACAAAAGGTATTTCTTTTAGCTGATTTCTAAGTATTTTGATTTGTGTATATTCAGGTCTAAAGTCATGACCCCACATTGAAACACAGTGAGCTTCATCAATTGCTACTAAACTGATTGTTAAATTTCTAAACCAAGATGATGAAATTTGAAAAAGCGTTTCAGGAGAAAGATAAAGTAACTTTAATTCATTATTCTCAGCTTTCGTTTGAATAGCTTTTTTTGATTCGTCAGAAAGAGAAGAATTATAAAATTCAGCTTTTACACCATTACTTTTCAAAGCATCTACTTGATCTTTCATCAAAGAGATTAATGGAGAAATAACAACGGTAAGATTTTCAAAAATTAACGCAGGAATTTGAAAACAAATAGATTTACCACCACCAGTAGGCATTAAAACGATTGTATCTTTTTTAGATAGAATATGTTCGATAATTTCCTCTTGTTGATCTCTAAAATTATCGTATCCAAATGTTGTTTTTAATTGCGCTTTTAATTGTTGATTCATGATGTAAAGATAGAGTTATTGTATCTAAATTAGAAATAATAAAGTGTATTTATCAACCAAAATGAAGTAGGATTTTAATTATTTTTTTCTTATTTTATATAGAATATTTTAAAAAGAAGATTTATTTTTACACTTAAATAAACATAAAACAGACACAAATTCAATTTAATTTATACAAATCGCCTTTTATATTTCTGACAACTTTTTTTGTCCTGGGGATAATCTTTCAATTTTCATTTCAGAATATTGACATTTCATTCATATTAATAATCTCCTCTTTGCTCTCAATTCTGTTAACTTACATTAAGTTAAAACAAAATTCTATAGCGTTCATTTTTACCTCAGCTTATCTATTTTTCGCATTAGGTTATACAACGTTAAACGAAAATTATTTTTCCCAGAGTAAACTTAAATTCGAAAATAATTATTTAATAGGTGATAGTTATCTATTTCAAATTGATGATATCGGAAATCAAAATAGAGAATGGAAAAAAGTAATAGCTAACGTTAATGTTTTAAAAAAAGAAAATCAATTTATTTCTTGCTCTAAACAAGTTGTGTTTTTTATTAATACAACTGATAGTTTGGAAGTAGGGGATGTTGTAGCGACAAATTCACCTTTAGAGCGAATAAAAAATAATGGAAATCCAGGCGAATTCGATGCTCAATTTTTTTGGTCGAGCAAAGGTATTGATCAAATCGGTTTTATAACTGAAGATGGTTTTTCTGTCATTGACAATAGAATTAGTTGGTTTGATAAATGGTCTTTGAAATCTAGAAACTATTTAATAACAATTCTTAAATCACAATTAAAAGGAGAAGAACTAGCTGTAGCTCAAGCATTGATTTTAGGTGATAGAAGTGATTTAGAAAACGAAACGATTAATGCTTTTGGAAATTCAGGCGCAATGCATGTCTTAGCAGTTTCTGGTTTGCATATAGGTATTTTACTTCAAATCATTTTGATTTGCTTAAAGGTATTTTCGAAATATCTCTCAAAGAAACAAGCTTTGGTTTTAGCATTGATAATTATTTGGATTTATACGATATTATCAGGTATTTCAGCTTCTGTATTGAGATCAACAGTTATGTTTACTGTTTTATCATTGTCTCAATTGTTTGGGAAAAATCATCATTCGATCAATAATTTATTTTTTACGGCATTTGTTTTATTGGTGATCAACCCTTTGAATTTGTATGATATAGGTTTTCAGTTGTCCTTTTTAGCGATGTTAGGAATCTTTTGGTTTTATCAACCAATCTCCAAATGGATTTATGTAAAGAATAAATGGGTGCGAAAAGTTTGGGAAACAACAGCAGTTGGATTAGCCGCCCAGCTATTGACAGTTCCTTTATCGTTGTATTATTTCCATCAATTTCCGAATTATTTCTTAATTACAAATATTGCTTTAATGTCTGTAACTGGAATTATTTTAGGTTTTGGGTTATTGGTTTTTTCATTCTATTGGTTGAAATTTCTAGGTAAATTATTTGTTTTCATTTTATCACTCTCATTATTGTTTACATTGAAGACAGTTCATATTATTGATGAACTTCCAGGTTCAATTGCATCAGGTTTTTTGATTTCTCAATGGACCGTATTCATTTCATTTAGTATTGTTATTGCGTTTTATTTGTTGAGAGAATTCAAATATATTAAAGTCCTATTAATTTGTTGTTCAATTCTGATCATAGCTAAAATAGAATTTGAAAGATATGAAAACATGAGTAAAAAGGAAATTTGTTTTTTCAATCATAACCAATTGACATTCATTGTTAAAAACAAAAATAAAAGTTATTGCTTTTATAATGCTAAGGCAGAAAAAGTTGAAAAGGCTAAACAAGTAGTATTGGCTTATTCTAAAATTTATCCATCAAAAATTAACTTTTTTAATATTAGAAAACAAAATTGGAATTTAAAAGATAAAGATTTTGAAATAGGAATAGAGAAGAAGAAAAATGGTTTTTCAATAAAAGTAAATGAAAAACGATTTTTTGTTTTGAATAATAATGAACCAATTGAGAAAGAGAATCAAGTTGTTTACATTGATATGCCGTGGGTTCAAAAGACGAATAATGATCTTTATCTTTCAGAACATTCAATTCGATTTAATTTAGACTAGATTATAAAAATAAAGCCATTTTAAATTTGTTATAAATTTTAATCATTTCAAAATTTTGAACTTCATTTGCTTTCTTTAATCCAATTGAATACCAATTATTTGCTTCATCAATAGAACCTTTTTCTTCAGCGATTTGGCCTAGTTCTAGCCAGTAACCTAATTCAAATTTTTCAACACCTGCTTCTTGCTTGTTTTTTACTTCTAAAATCATAATTTACGATTTATTTATAATACAAAGAAAGAGTATTAGATTGAGATAGATTTTAAGTTAAGATTAAGAAATTATTATAAAATAAAAGAGGCGACAAATTGCCGCCTCAATATTTATTTAGTAGTAAAATAGATTATTTTACTAAATCCATTTCATCTACAATGTGTTTCGCACCTGCATATTTATCTATAATAAATAATACATAACGAATATCAGCACAAATTGTTTTTTGTAATTTATGATCGAAAATAACATCTCCAGCCATTGCTTCAATGTTACCGTCAAAAGCAAGACCTATTAATTCACCTTTTCCATTTAATACAGGAGAACCTGAATTCCCTCCAGTAATATCATTATTCGTTAAAAAGTTAACAGGCATGTATCCGCTTGGGTCAGCATAAGGTCCAAAATCTTTCTTTTCGTTCAATTCGATTAATCTTTTTGGTAAATCAAATTCTGGATCATTTGGTTTATATTTTGCTACTAGACCTTGCAATGTAGTATAATAATTTTTCTTTGCATCATTTGTTTTATCTGCAGGAAGTGCACTAACTTGACCATATGTTAAACGTAATGTACTGTTTGCATCTGGGTAATATTTTCCTTCAGGATTTGAAACTCTTAATCCTTGAACTAATAAACGATATGATTTTTGAAATTCAGCATCAAGTGCTATTTGTTCTTCAGTTTTGTTTCTTAATTTCCCAATAATATCATTTGAAAGTACATATAAACCATCTGCTTTTAATGTTTCAATTGAAGCATTATCTATGAATTTTAATAAAGCTTCTTTGCTAGCGAAAATACTTGTTTTTGCAGTTTCGTTGATGTAAGAAGAAAAATCATTATTATTTTTCTTACCTAAATCAGTCATGAATGGTGTTAATCCATATTCATTTCCTTTCGTAGTATACAATTTTAATTGAGCTGCTAAAACATCTTTTTCTAAAGGCATGTATAGACTTGCGTACATATCCTCAATCATTCCTTTGATTTTAGTCAAAGATTCAGCTTTTTTAGTTTCATCTTTTTCATTCAATGCTTTTTCAATTGACGCACCGATTCTCATAGGCATAACAGCTAAGTCACTTGTTCTAACTAATCCTTGTAA
>CANGHX010000016.1 GCA_947453715.1 Flavobacteriales bacterium
GATAATGTAAATAGTTTATCAGATATTAAAATTTCGTGTCTTTCTAAAAGTGCATATGATAATTCGATTTTTGTCGGATACGTAAATGGAAATATTGATAAAATCAAGGATAATAAAGTTACGAATATTCCAGTAATTAAATTAGCACAGCTTACTGGAAGTAAAAAAATCAATAAAATAGTAGAATACAATCATTATATGTATTTAGCTACAGATTTTGGTATAATTAAACTAGATCCAATTAAAAATGAAGTAAAAGATACCTATTATCCTACTCTAAATAATTTAGCTGTTCATGATATATGTTTTAAAAATGATAGCATTTTTGCCTTAACAAGTTTGAAAATGTTAAAAGCATCAGCTAACAATATTGCATTAGCTGATTATACACAATGGTCGATAGAAAATAAATTACCTATTCTAATTGATAACAGCTATGGTGAAATTGAAAATATTAATAATGAAATCTTTGTTTTATTTAAACATGCTGATTTTGGAAAAGATACAGTATTTAAAATAACTGATTCAAATTTAGAATTAGTCACTAATTCGCCATATACATTAGAAATTAATTCATTGTCTAATAGTGGAAATAAAATTATGGTTTGTTTATACGGCGGGTTTTATCTATACAATTTAGACTATACCATTTATAAGTCAGGCTACCAATATGTTTTTTCAAACGAATTAAATGTTTATAAAGCAATAGAAAGTAATAATTCAATTTGGATAGCTGATTTTGAAAACGGTCTAGTGAAGTTCAATGATAACTCAAATAATGAGAAAATAAACTTTGAAGGTCCTCCAAAACGCAATTTTTATAAAATGGATTCCTACAATGGAGATTTAATAATTGCAGGTGGTGGCTTAAGTGATAAAACACCAATATTTAGTGACGCAGGGATTTATAGTTTTATAGATGAAAAATGGTCATTGAAAGATAGATATAATATGTCATTATGGCAAAATAAAAATATTTGGGATTGTGTTGCGGTTGCGATAAACCCAATAAATAAAAATGAAATTGCTACTGCTTCTTACTCAGAGTATCCATTGTCTATTTTAAGTAACGGCGATCAAGTAACAGATACATTTAATTTTCATAATTCACTAATTCAAAAGACAAGTCTTAGTAATAATTGGTCATATATTTCAGACGTGAAATATGATTCTAAAGGTAATCTTTGGATGTTTAATGGTTATTCAACAAATCCACTTATTGTTTATACGAAAGATAAAACATGGAAATCTTTTAATTTAGGTTCTTCTGCAATTAATAAGTTCACTAATGATATTGCAATCGACAATAATGATAACAAATGGATGACGATTGATGGAGTTGGAATTATTGCGTACAATGATAATGCTACTATCACAGATCAAAGTGATGACAAATTAAAAATAATTAATGATGGAAGTGCTTCAGGAGCTTTGCCTTCAACAACTGTCAATACAATTGTGTTTGATTTATCAAATAATCTTTGGATCGGAACTGACAATGGTTTTGCAATTCTTTACAATACAACTTCTGTTTTTGATGCAGCAGCTGGACAATACAATTGCCAAAGAATTAAATTAGAGTATGAAGGAAATGTAGAATATCTTCTAGGAAATACTGACATTACAGATATTGAAATTGATGGCGCAAATCGCAAATGGTTGGCTACTGCAAACACTGGAATTTTCTTGCTTTCATCAGATGGTTTAGAGATTATCCAACATTTTACAGAGGAAAACTCTCCTTTGATATCTGATAATATTGTTGATTTAGAAATGAATCAAAAAACAGGAGAATTATTTATCATCACTGATAAAGGACTTGTATCATATAGAACTGACGCTAGTGAGGGTTCTGAAGATTATTCGCAAGTTACAGTGTTTCCTAATCCTGCAAGACCTGATTTTAATGGAGTGATTACTATTCAAGGAATAAAAGCTGATTCAGATATTAAAATCACTGATGCATCAGGTAATTTGGTTTATAAAACAACTTCAAATGGAGGTACAGCTACATGGAATGGTAAAACAGTTGAAGGGGAGCGAGTAAAATCTGGCGTCTATCTAATTTGGACTGCTGTAAATGAAGGAAAAGGTAGAAAAGTTGGAAAAGTTGTTATAATAAATTAAAATTCCTTTCAAATATTCTATCAAATAAGTAGATTTGTTTAGTTCGGTGACTAAATCCGATTAGTTTATTAGATAATTTTAACGTATTCCTGGAATATTTAAGCGTTATATTTTTGAATAAATGTATCTTTGTACCTCTTTATAAATTAGAATGAAAGTAACAGATCACATCAAGCAAGCAAAAGAAACTTTATTTTCTTTTGAAATTCTTCCTCCTCTAAAAGGAAAAAGTATTCAATCTATTTACGATGGAATTGATCCCTTAATGGAATTCAAGCCGAAGTTTATCAATGTTACTTATCATCGTGAAGAATATATTTATAAAGAGCGTGAGAAAGGTTTATTAGAAAAAATAGCTATACGTAAACGGCCGGGTACAGTTGGTATTTGTGCTGCTATCATGAATAAATATCAAGTTGATGCAATTCCTCATTTAATTTGTGGTGGTTTCAGTAGAGAAGAAACTGAAAATGCATTGATTGATTTACAGTTCTTAGGAATTGATAATGTGCTAGCTTTAAGAGGTGATTCTATCAAAACTGAATCGAATTTTAGACCTCATTTAGACGGACATGAATATGCTGTTGATTTAGTAAAACAAATCAAAGAAATGAATGAAGGAATTTACATCATGAACGATGTACAATTAGAACCAACTGATTTTTGCATAGGAACTGCTGGTTATCCTGAAAAGCACTTTGAAGCGATGAATTTAGCAACAGATTTACATTATTTGAAAGCAAAGGTTGACGCTGGTGCAGAATACATTGTGACACAAATGTTCTTCGACAATAAAAAATATTTTGAATTTGTCGATGCTTGTAGAAATATCGGTATTACAATTCCAATCATTCCAGGGTTAAAACCTTTAAAATCATTGAACCACATTTCATTTTTACCGAAATTTTTCCACATCGATTATCCTGAGGATTTATCAAAGGAATTACTGAAATGTAAAACAAATAAAGATGTTGAAACTGTTGGTATTGAATGGGGAATAGCCCAATCTAAAGAGTTAAAAGCTGCAGGAGTGCCTTGTATTCATTATTATACTATGTCAAACTCGCAAGAAGTTAAAGCAATTGCAAGTCAAATTTTTTAAGAAATTATGAAGTACTTCTTTATACTAATTTTCAGTGTTTTTTGCTCAGTATTAAATGCACAAACAAAAAATCTAGATTTAACGAATGTTTTGGTAGTTGGCCAATTAGATAAAGCAGATGATAGGTATTCTATAGAAGTAGCTTTAACTGAACTTTTATCAAATAACGGAATAAAAGCGTTGCCTTCGATGAATATTTTGAAAGTTGGAAATGATCCTCAAATATTAGCTTCTGACTCGATTAAAAAATTAGTCAAAGAGAAAGGTTTTGACACTTATGTTCTTGTTTCCGTTCGTGGATTTGATAAAAAATTCAAACCTGCAAAAAATCATGGAACATTAACTGAGGTTTTAGCAGAAGGTCATTTATTTCCAATTTATAGAGATGAAGCTGTGTCAGTAAGTTTCGAGTTTTTCTTTTACAGAAATGGCGAATTTATTGGAACTGACATCGTTAAATGTGGAAATATAAGTTCACGAGATACAGTCATGAAACGTTTTCGTAAAAAACTAAATAAAAGAATTTCTAAACACTGGAAATAAAACCATTACCTTTAAGACATGAAAAAACAAACAGCTATATTTTTCTATGTTTTAGGGTTTTATGTGATATTACAATTCACTTGGTGGGGTTATCATTTGGTTGATTTAACAACTGAGATAGAGCCGGAAGAAAAAAATCTAGCCAAAAAAATATTCATGATATTTAGTGAAGGAATGGTTTTCTTCATAATATTAATGATTGGATTATGGAAAATTAGATCATCTATTCGTAAAGAATTATCTCTTTCTCAACGACAAAACAACTTTCTACTTTCTGTAACACACGAACTTAAAACACCTCTTGCTGCAAATAAATTATATCTTCAAACAGTATTAAAAAGAGAATTGGAAACTGAAAAAAGAAATTCTCTAATACAAAAAGCAATCAGTGAAAATCAACGTTTGGAAGCGATGATCGATAACATTTTAAATGCTTCTCGTTTAGAAAACCAAGTATTTAAAGTTCATTTTGAGAAAATTGATTTTTCGCAACTTTTGACTGATATTAAAGAAAGATACAATAAAATATTACAAAAAGAAGTTTTAAAACTTGAATTAGAAGCTGATTTTTCGATTAATGGAGATCGTTTTATGTTGGAAGCAATCATAAATAATTTGATTGACAATTCAATTAAATATGCTGGAATCGACTCACCAATAGTAATCTATTCAAGGAAATCTTCAAATGGAAATTTTATCTTTGGAGTAAAAGATTTTGGAAGTGGAATTCCTGAGGAATTTCATGCTGAAATCTTTAAAAAATTTATGCGAATCGGGAACGAAGATACTCGCGCGCAAAAAGGAACAGGACTAGGTTTATTTATCGTTGCAGAATTTGTAAGAATGCAAGGAGGAAAAATAAAATACATTGATAATCAGCCTTCAGGGGCAAACTTTGAAATAACTTTTTAATATGACAACAAATTTCGGATTAATAATTTTAGATGGTTGGGGTATCGGAGATAAATCCAAATCAGATGCTGTTTATAATGCAAATACTCCCTATATGGATTATTTAATGGCAACATATCCAAATGCTAAACTATTAACTAGTGGTGAAAATGTTGGTCTACCTGATGGCCAAATGGGAAATTCTGAAGTTGGCCATATGAATATTGGTGCGGGAAGAATTGTTTACCAAGAATTAACTAGAATCAATAAGTCTATTAGAGACGGAGAATTCTTTGAAAATCCTGTATTATTGGATGCCATTCATAAAGCAAAAAAGAACAATGTTGCACTTCATCTAATTGGTTTGGTATCAAAAGGAGGAGTTCACAGTAATCAAGAACATATTTATGCGATTTGTAAATTAGCCCATGAAAATGGATTAAAAGATGTTTTCATTCATGCTTTTACAGATGGCCGTGATTGCGACCCAAAAAGTGGTTTGGCTTTTATGAAAGAATTAGAAGCTGAAATTTCAAAAACAACTGGAAAAGTAGCCTCTGTGATCGGACGTTATTATGCAATGGATAGAGACAATCGTTGGGAAAGAGTAAAACAAGCTTATGATGCTATGGTTCATGCAACTGGTGCAAAATTTAAATCAGTAACTGAAGCGATTCAAAATTCATATGATAATGGTAAAACAGATGAATTCATCGAAGCAAGCATCATTTGTGAAAACGATCAGCCAATTGCAACAATAAAAGATAAGGATGTAGTAATTTCATTTAATTTCCGAACAGATCGACCTCGTGAAATTTCAATTGCTTTGACTCAAAAAGATTTCCATGAGTTCAATATGAATCAATTGAATTTGGAATATTACACGATGACAAATTACGATTCTACATTTAAAAATGTACATGTCATTTTTGAAAAAGACAATCTTCAATATACTTTAGGAGAAGTTCTTTCAAAATTGGATCGAACACAAGTTAGAATTGCTGAAACAGAAAAATATCCGCATGTTACCTTCTTTTTCAATGGTGGTAGAGAAGAAAACTTTTTAAATGAAGACCGTATTTTGGTGAATTCACCAAAGGTTGCAACTTACGATTTACAACCAGAAATGAGTGCTATAGAAGTGAAAGATAAAATTGTCAATTATATTGAGAAAGTTACACCTAATTTCATTTGTTTAAATTTTGCTAATCCTGATATGGTTGGGCATACAGGTGTTTATGAAGCAATTGTAAAAGCTGTTGAAACAGTGGATAGTTGTTTAAAAGAAGTTGTAGAAACGGGTTTAAAAAAGAATTACGAATTTTTAATTATTGCTGATCATGGAAATGCTGATTTTGCTTTAAATGCAGATGGCTCTCCAAATACGGCACATTCATTAAATCCTGTTCCAGCGGTTCTCGTGAGTAAAGAAAATGGATTGACTATTAAAGATGGCATTTTAGCTGATGTGGCTCCAACGATCTTGAGAAGAATGGGGATCTCTTCACCTATGGAAATGACAGGAACATCATTAGTTTGAAAAATTTAAAAAAATAATTAGAAGCCTTATTAATTTTCAAGGCTTCTTTTTTAGCAAATAAATATCAATATTTTCAAAAGTTCCAATTTTATTGCGTAAATAAGGTGAAATAGTCGTGTCGCTATATAATGAATGGTCATTTATTATTAAATACTTCACACCTTTCTTTATTGATTCTTCTATTTGAGTTTTATAAGGTATTGTTTCAATATATAATGAAGTATAACCCTTAACATCCATAAAATAGAGTGTAATATTTGGACTTAAATCAGGTATACTTAAGACTAAATCATTTCGTTTAATTCCAATTTTTCTAATATATGGTCTAATTGTTTCAAATGCTTTAAAATTATTTTTATAATTCCACTTTTGCCAATCCCAAAATTTATTTTCATCATCTGAAATAAAGTTTTTAGCGACAAAAGTATTTTGATCAAAATATTTTATTCTTGTTTTAGCTGTTCCAAAACAAAAAGAAACAACTAATACCAATAAAAGGAAAATTTTTAAAAAAAAAGGAGATTCAATTAATTTTGATTTATTTTTTTGTAGTAAAGTAAAAACTGTTATAAATAATATTGGAATAAATAAATAAAAATCAATCAAATAATAATCATGCACACTAAGGTTGTTATACCATAACAAAACAAAAGCTAAAATTTCTAAGAAAATACAAACCGTAAAAATTAACAGATATTTATTTGCTTTTTTCCAAAAAACAATAATTGTCAAAAAGGAAAGTAAAATAAAAAATATAATATAGCTATTATAAAGTTCTGGTAGAACAACCTTAATAAATCCTTTCCAAACATCTAATTTGTTTATAGTTTCCCAATAGGGACGAAAAGTTGTTAAAAAATAATAGGACCCATTTTTTTTGTTGTAATTTTTAGATATAAATATCCAACTTAATAATAGAAACAACGGTGTTAATAGAAATAAAATATTGTATTTTGATTTATTGATAATTTTTCTTCCTAAAACATTAATAAATTCTAAAAATAAAATAAAATAAATTGGTAAAATACCCATTAACATTGTAGGTCTGAGTAAAACACCTAATGAAAAAATTAAACTAGAAATTATTATTGTTTTATTTGATTTTTCAACATGATAACGGTAAAAATAATACCAGCCAGTAAACATCAAACAAACTGCCGGTAAATTAACCAAAAAATTATTTGAATAATACCCAAAAAGGGGAGAAGAGAAAAGAAAAAAAGGAATAAACAGAGCTAGAAATAGATCTTTAAGAATTAAAAAAGACAATTTAAATAACGAAAAAAGGCCGATAAAAACTATGATTAAATTTAATAGTCGAAATGATAAATAATTCTCACCTGTTATTTTCCAAATACAAGCATTTAAATAATACAAACCTGGAAACTCTCCAACCGCCTTACCTTGAACTGAACCTTGGAAATGTAATTTTGGGTCAAAAATATTCATCCTTTCTTCAAAGTAATTTTTGGTCATGGACAAAGCATCAGCTTGCCTCCATTGGTGTAATGAAGATGGGGGGTATTTTATGGAAATTTGTAACTTATAAATAAAGATTACTATGATGAATAACACTATAAATAATGTGTTTTTGTATTTAATAATTTTCATTACAAGATTATTTACTAAAATATTCTATCCCTTGAAATCTAAGGATATAAATGTAATTTGTTCGAACGTCTCTAGTTAGAACGGAATATAACATTTTGGTATCAGTACTATAAATAATCTGAATATCGGTAACATGTTCACCATTTTTATAGATTAATTTTTCATAAACATTTCCAAAATCATCGTATTTAAAGAACCATTCTTCATCAAATTTCCCTTCAATATCAGACAGTGTTTTAATAGCAGAAATTAATCCTTTTCCATTGTATTCATATACACATTTAACACTACTAGAAGTCATTCGAAGACGTTCTTCAACTTCTAATAAATATCCATCATTGTTATAATTACTAAACACATCCATGTAAGGTAAATTATAGCTATTCATGACTGTTTTCTTGATTTGATTCGGAAATACTTCATATTTCATCGATTCAGAATTCAGAATGACAGATTGTTCTATTTGACCTTTTTCATTAATTACCTCTCTTCTAGTTTCTTCTAAAATTATTCGTTTAGAAGAGTCGTAATCATAATATTTTGATGTAAATCCATGTGAATCATTGCGTCGATGAATATGCATCAAATTCAGTGAATCATAGACATAATAATTAATAATCGTATCCTTAAATCCATTATCATTTTTCGTTTCATAAGTAGAAACTACATGTCCTAAACTATCAAATGAAAATACATATTTAAATTCCGTTTGGCGCATCATATCACCTGGCTTTTTAACAGTATATTTTCCTGACATTTTTTTTATTTTATTCTTTCGAATAAACGTTTCATTGAAAAATGGTTGATCTGTAAAAGCATGTCCAAGGGTATTATCAAGAATTTGAGAATAACCTTCAATTGAAATAAACACTAAAAAAAATACGAATAACTTCATTTGACAATTTCAGAAACTAAAATTAGATAAAAAAAGTAGAATAGTAATCCCAGAACGTTTAAATTCAAGTATTTTAGCAAAATTTTAAAATTTACTGTTACTTTTTAACCAAATCAACATTATTCTAATAAATCTAGTCGTATGAAAAAAATAGTTTTACTCCCAATTTTCGTGACAGTCTTTTTGAGTTGCCAAACAAAAACTCAAAAAACAAACGCTAACTTATCAATCGTTCAATCCGAAACAAAAAGTGCAATTCAACCCATTAAAGGGATTGAAATAAAACCTGAAATTTACTTTGTTGATGCATCCAAAAAGTCAACTATTGATTTGCCAACAGGTAGTAAAGTTGAATTTCCAGCGAATGCTTTTGTGGATCAAAATGGAAATCCAATCAAAGGTAAAGTTAAAATTAAGTGGAATGAATTTCACACTTTAACAGACATTTTATTATCTGGTATACCCATGAAATACGATACAGTTGGCGTGAAAGAAGATTTAGTCTCTGGTGGAATGTTCTCCATTTCAGCTGAACAAAATAACAACGATGTTCAATTAGCTAAAGGAAAATCAGCTAAAGTTGATATTGCATCAATAAACGACACTCCATGTATGAATTTTTATCAATTGGATGAAAAATCTGGTAAATGGGATTATCAAACAACAAAAGTGGCTGAAAAAATAGAAACATCGGTCGATCCAATTGAAGAAAAAAAGGATGATTACACCATTTTTGATGTTTCATTAAAAACAGATCCATTTCCTGAATTAGCTAATAAAACGATTGTTGGCTGGAAAACAATTCAACCAATTTCTAAGAAAGACAAAAGAAAAGTCTATCGAAACAATAATAAATGTTCACTTACAAAAGCAAATGATGGTAAAAATTACAATTTAAATTTAGTCTCTAACTCAGACATATTGACTGTTTTAGTTGAACCATATTTTCTTGAAGATGCTTTGAAAAATACAAGTAAAATCGATAAAGAAATTCAAAAAGATTATAAAAAGCTCCTTGCTTATCAAGATAAAATGGAAAAAAGACAAACAAAACGTTCCATTTCAATCAAAGGATTCGGTACTTATAATTGGGATATCTGCCATCAAGCCAATCGTATTCAAATCGTTGCGCAAGTAGAAATTGAAAATGGAATGGATTTGGAATATGCCTCAATCTTTTTGTTAACTCCTGAAGACAATTGCATCGTAAAATATGAAACAGAAGATTTAAATCAATTTTCATATAATCCTTCTAAGAAGAATTGTTTAATTGCTATTATGCCAGATAATTCCGTGTATTCTTGCACTCGAAATGAATTCAATGAGGTTAAAAAGGCTCGAGACAAATTTAAATTTAAGCTGATTAATTCTGGCGTCACCTTAAAAGACGGTAACGATTTAACAGAATGTTTGAAAGACCTCATTTAAGGTTAATAAGCTGTGAAATCCCTCAAATACATATTGTTTTTTATTTGTTTTCAATCAGTTGGACAACAATTAATAAATCCATTACCTATTGTAAAAAATGGTAGGTGGTATTTATTTGATGGACAGAAAGAAATACAACTTCCGGATACTTACACCTATGTCAATACGTTTGATGAACAAGGAACTGCATTCTATTCAGAAGGAAATAATCATGGTGTCATTGACAAACACGGGAATGAGATTACAAAATCTATTTACAAGGAAATTGAACAAATTGGAAATGGGATATATAAGCAAAGTACTTTAAATGGTTATGAGCTCTTCACTTCAGATAAATTAACTTCAATTCTATGTAATTGGTCAAAAAAAATAGATGATAATTGGTTGGTGTACTTTTACGACACTACCAGTTATCTTCTAAACACAAATTGGAATAAAGGTATCCCCATTAAATCTTCTTTCGACATTCAAAAATCGATCTTGAATTACTTGATTTTACAAACGAATCAGAACTATTACAAATTATATGATCCAAAAGGGAAGTTAATTGATTCATCAGAAGCAATCGTTAAAATAAATGAAAACAACTTTTACTATAAAGGAACACAACAACAGATTTATGTCGATGTGAACGGTAAATGGGAAGTTCCAAAAAATGTAAAGAATTTCATCATTTATGAAAACACAATCAAAATTTCAATTGACAATAAAACGAAAATAATTTTCAAAAATTCAAAAAAAACGTTGATTGAAGCAATTTGTGATAACATCGAAAAAGATGGTGAAAATTTTAAAATCATCAAAGGTAATACACAAGGATTAATTGATAAAAATGGGAAAATATTGATCCCTCCTATCTATGATGTTTTCTTCAAACTTCCTAATGGTTATTTTATCTATAAAAATCAATTGAAAGGTTTTATGAATTTAAACTTCAAAGAAAAAATTCCATGCCAATTCAAAGAAATTTATTTTGATACTAAATTCATTTATACCGAATCTTATTTAGGTTATAAGGGATTGATTAATCCAATAAATTTTGAAGAAATTTTACCGGCCTATTACACCAAAATCACAATTGAAGAGAACATGATTAAAGCCTATGGAAATGATAAGCTTGTAATCATGCAATTGAATGAAAATCAAACTGTAAAAAACAAAGTGATTCTCGATCATGTAATTACATTAACTTCACCCTTAAATACGAATAAATTTGTTTACGATCGACGATTATTATCGATTGGTTGGTATTTCGATACAATAAGTGTATTCGATAAAAACCATAATTGGGTCAAAACTGATTTAAGATGGGGAATAAAGAACAATCAAGATTCAATTTTGTTAAAATCCTCTGTTCGAAATCCGAAATTTATCGAAAATGCTCCTATCACATTCGTAAAATCGGGTGTTTCAGATTTAAAACTCTTCAATAATTGTTTCGTCCAAAAAGAAGTTAATTTTTACATGTTGTATAATCATGAAATTGGCAAAAAAGCTAAATCACCAGCAATTTTTGACATTGACACAACCGATTTCATTAATCATGATTTCGCTCGATTTTTACATCAAAATGGACAAGGATTTTACTTTAGAGATCACACCGTTAAATTGGTGAATTATATTGATCCCGGTGAGAATGAATTTATTCGGTATTGTAATTTTTCAGCTTCTGAGAAATTAACCACTACTTCTAAATGTAAAACACCAATTTCAATTGATGATGTATATTTTAATAAACAAATGATCAATAGTAATAGAAATTCATTTGAATTTAAAGATGCAAAATGGAATTATTTAAATAAAAATGGAGATTCTCTTTTCAACGAACCATTTGATTTTGCAAGTAATTTTTACTTAAACACTGCCATTGTAAAAGGGAAGAAAGGTTGGGGTTTAATAAACAAAGATAGTATTGTTATTCCTATGATTTTTTCAAACATTGAACGAGTAAAAGAATTTGGTGATACGCTTTTTAAAGTTCAACTTGCACAAAAAGGAAAACTTTATTTCGATAGCACTTTAACGCAAACTAAATTCGAAAATTTCCAACTTGAAAAATCGAATTCTCATTTGAGTTTTTTTTCCAAAAAAGCTGAATTCATAATAATTGATTCAAATAATCATATATTAAAAAATTCTACTTCAATTCCAAAGCTCAAAGAAAATGGATATTTTATAATTAAAGATAAAAAACAAAGAATTGTATTTGATGCAGACGGAAATGAATTAATTTCAATGACTTATACTCCAATTGAAATTCTTGAAAATGGTTATTGCATTGTTGAACATCAAAACAAATTTGGACTTATTTCAATTTCAGGTGATACACTTTTATCAGTATCATATAATGAATTAATTAATACTGGAAATTATATTATTGCTAAAAAAGAAGGTCTAACTTATTTGTTATCCGATAAATTAAATGAAATTAAAAAAATTAAAAGTGGCTATTTCTTAATTGATTTGGCGACTCAAAATTGGTTAATAATCGACTTTCTAAAGATTCAGATATTTTCATCTGAGGGTTTAAAAATCGCTTCTTGGAAACTTGAAGAAAAAATAGTCAATTTTTACAATAATTACATTTATACATCTAAAGGAAATCTTTACAATGTTAACGGAATTAAAATAGAAAATCATATTGAATTTAAAGACTTTAAAATTTTTGAAGAAGGCTATATTGCATTAGAAGACAATGAAAATAAATGGCATTTGTTTAATTCAAATTGGGAATTAATCTCTGATGACCAACTAAAAAATAGGTCTATTTCTTATCATGGAGATCATGTTTTTTCAATGAATACAAAAAATGGATTGATGATCTATGATTTTTTAAACAAAAAACAATTTGATCAATTTTCTGAAATAAAAGGCAATTTTAAAGACGAATATATTACAGTCACAAAAGGGGAATACACATTTTACATCGATCGTAATTTTAAAGATGTTTTTAATCGGCATTATAAATCAACCACTGAATTTAAAAATGGATTGGCTTCCATTGAAGATGAAAAAGGCTGGTCAATTATTGGAAAAAATGGATTAACGAAAACATTACCTAGTTTTCCTGAAATCAAACAAATAAACGCTAATCTATTCGAAACAAATAAATTGCCAATGTATGGGATTTTTGATTCAAAAGGAAAAGCAATCATTGAACCGATTTATGAGAAAATAACATTGGTCGATAAAAAATTATTTCAAGTAATTAAAAATGGGGAAATCCATTATTTTGATTTGAACGGAAAGAAAATTTTTTAGCAATTTCTAACTAATCAATGACTTCATATTTCTTCTTATTGAAAACCCAATAAATAATTGGAAAAACTAATAATGTCAAAATAGTAGCAGTAATTAATCCTCCAATAATTACAACAGCTAAAGGTTTTTGAGATTCAGATCCTATTCCTGTGCTTAAAGCTGCTGGTAACAATCCAATAGAAGCCATTAATGCAGTCATTACAACTGGTCTGGTTCTTACTTTTACAGCTTCTAAGATTGATTCATTTAATGGCATTTTATCTTTTAAATTTTTCTGAAATTGGGAAATAAGAATCACTCCATTTTGAATACAAATTCCAAATAGTGCAATAAAACCTACTCCACCAGAGATGCCAAAATTTATTCCAGTTAAATGTAAAGCTAAAATTCCACCAATGATTGCAAAAGGGACATTTGTTAATACTAATAATGAATCTTTCACATTACCAAACATGATAAAAAGCAATAAAAATATTCCCACTAAACTTAAAGGTACAACTTGAGCCAATCTATTGGATGCCCTTACTTGATTTTCAAATTCTCCAGTCCAACCAATTTTGTATCCATTTGGCAATTTAATATTCTTCGCGATTTTATTTTGAGCATCAGTTATTGTACTCCCTAAATCTCGATCTCTTACAGAAAATTTCACACCTATAAATCGTTTTGTATTGTCTCTATATATAAATGCTGGACCTGTCACTTTCTTAATTTCGGCAATTTCTTTTAAGGGAATTTTAGCTCCATGCATCGTTGGAACTAGTAAATTCATTATATCATTTTCATTTTTTCGATATTCTTTATTATATCTTATTCGAACATCAAATTTTTTCTCTTCTTCGTATTTTTGAGTTGCTGTTTTACCACCAAATGCCATTTCTAATACTGCTTGAGCCTCTGTTAAATTCACATGATAAATAGCCATTTTTTCTCGATCCAAACGTACACTTATTTCAGGCTGACCGATATTTCTTAAAATACCTACGTCTTTAATTCCATCAATATGTTTTATTTCATCCATTACTTTATTAGCGATTTGATCTAATTTATTTAAATCGTCTCCATATATTTTTACAGCATTTGAAGCATTAATTCCCGCAACACTTTCTGCAACATTATCAATAATTGGTTGTGAGTAATTAAATCCAACACCTTGATATTTAGTCAATGAATCATCCATCTCACGGATCAAATTATCCATTGTAATCGGTCTTTTCCATTCATCTTTATGTTTCAAATTCACTTGCATTTGAACATAATAAAATCCGCTTGGATCAGTTCCATCATTACTTCTTCCAATTTGACTTAATACACCATTTACTTCTGGAAATTTATTCAATTCTTGACGTAATATTTTTGTTTTTTTAACAGATTCTTGTAAACTCTGACTCATAGGAAACTTGGCTTCAACCCACAAGGCACCTTCATTCAATTGAGGTAAAAATTCTGTACCTAAAAATTTTGAAGAAAACAAAGTCAAAGCAATTAGTGAAATGGAAACAATCAATGTTTTTCTTTTGTGCTTAAATGTCCAATTAAATCCATTTTCAACTATTTTATTCCAGAAATTAACGAATCGATTATTTTTTTCTCTAACATTTTTATTCAAGAAAATATGACATAGAACGGGAACAAGAGTCAACGTAAATAGTAAAGCACCTAATAACGCAAAACCAAGTGTATAAGCTAATGGAGAAAACATTTTTCCTTCTACTTTTTGGAAAGAAAAAATAGGAATTAAGGCAGTAATAATAATTAATTTTGAAAAGAAAATGGCCTTCCCTAATTCCATTCCTGTTTTTTTAATCTCACTCCCAATTGCTAGTTTGTTATAAATTTTCATACCTTTTTTATGGGCAAGTTGATCCAATGCAACAAAAATTCCCTCTACCATGACGACGGCTCCGTCGATAATAATACCAAAATCTACAGCACCTAGCGAGAGTAAATTAGCACTCATTCCGTTTAACTTTAAACATAAAAAGGCAAACAATAAAGACAATGGAATAATAATAGCTACAGTTAGAGTTGTTCTCCAGTCTGCCATGAATAGAAAAACAATTACGGTGACGAAAATAATTCCTTCTGTCATGTTATGCATCACTGTAGTTGTGGTGAAATTCATTAATTTATCACGATCATAAAATGTCTCCATTTTTACATCTGAAGGTAATATTGAAGTGTTTAATTCTTCTATTTTTTCTTTTACAGCAGTTAATATTTCTTTAGGATTTTCTCCTTTTCTCATAACTACAATGCCTTCAACAACATCATCGCTTTTATCTAAACCAACTTGCCCAACTCTTGGCATCGAACCAACTTCAACCTCGGCTAAATTTTTTACCATTATTGGATTACTACTAATATCTTTAATAATAATATTCTCAACATCTTCAATGGAATTCAATAATCCAACTCCACGAACGACAAAAGCTTGTCCATTTTTCTCAATAACATCGCCTCCAACATTTAGATTGCTTTTGTTTATTGCTTCATAAACTTCTAGTGGCGTTACATCATATTTAGCCAATTTATTAGGATCAACACTTACTTCATAAATTTTCTCTTGTCCTCCAAAAGCAACTAAATCAGCAACTCCTGGAACGGCTCTTAATTGTCGATCGATTACCCAATTTTGAATTGTCAATAAATCACGAGTATCCCTAGAATCACTTTTTAATGTATATCTAAAAATTTCACCCGTTGGACCATACGGTGGTTGAACATCAGGATCTATTCCTTCAGGTAGTGAAACTGTTCTTAATTGGTTGTTAACTTGTTGCCTCGCAAATAAGTCATCAACGCCATCATCAAAAATGATTTTAATCACCGATAAACCAAACATTGTAATACTGCGAACACTAGTCTTTTTTTGGACTGGATTCATTGCAATTTCAATTGGTGTTGTAACGAATCGTTCAATTTCTTCAGCACTTCTACCATTCCACTCAGTAACAATTATTATTTGAGTATTTGTAACATCCGGAAATGCTTCTATCGGCATATTTCGAAATGCAATAAACCCAGCTATTACGATAATACTAACCCATATAAATGTAAAAGGTTTGTTTTTTAATGAAAAAGCGATAATATTTTTGATTAATTTATTCATCCTTAATCGTTTAATGCATCGTAAATTAATAACTGATTCGATGTAATTACCTTTTCATTTTTTTTCAATCCTGAAGAAATAAATGTTACGTCACCAATTTGCCTAAAAACTTCTACTTCTCTTGTAGTGATATCATTATTTGCTTTATAAATCATAACAAAATACTTGCTCTTATCAAAAATGATAGCTGAAGAAGGAATGGCAATCATTTTTTGTGATTCATTATATGATAATCGAATCGTTGCTCTCATTTCAGGTTTTAACTTAAAATCTTTATTTTCAAGTTTAATTCTAATTTTCATCGCTTGAGTTTCAGGATCAATAATGTTGTAAATTTTATCAACTTGACCATGAAAAATTTTGTCTGGATAACTTAATGTAGTAACTGATGCATCGATACCTAACTTCACTTGATCAATATCTGTTTCATTAACATTTGCTATTGCCCATACATCATTAATTTCAGCAACATCAAAAATATTATTGCTGTTATCATTTCTCAATAACATATCTTGATTAATATTTTTTTGAATAATAAAGCCATTTATTGGAGATCTAACTTCATAAATTGCACCTGGTTTAATATTATAGATATTAAAAGTTTCTTTTACTCTTTGAAGTTGTGATTGAGCTTTATCCAGCTCCCCTTTGGAAGCAATTATATCACTTTCAGTATTAATTTTACCAGAAAAAAGTTCTTGTGCAACTCGATAATTATTACGAGCTACAACTAAATCATTTTTCGCATCTTCTAAATCTTTCTCAAAGCTTGCTACTTCAGTACTTCTGATAGTTGCTAATAACTGATTTTTCTTAACGTAATCGCCTAGTTCGACATAAACATTCGTCACATTTCCACCAACAACTGGATAAACTTCAATTAATTTACTATTGTCGGTCGTTATTTCACCAAAAAAATTTAATTGATTTTGAAGCGGTATTACTCTCGAAATAGCTGTTTTTGTAGTCTTCATCATTTTTTCAGATAAGACAAATTTTGTTTCTAGAACACTATTTTCCTTTTTATTTGAACAAGAAGTAATGAACAAAGCTGAAATAGCGAATAAAATAATATACTTCATATTTTTATTAAAATATTTTTTCATTTGTGAGATAATTAATTTTTTCACCTGTAAGAATAATGTGGTTTTTGATTTCGTTTATTATAACAATACTTGAATTGTAACTTTCCATAAAATCAGTGAATTCAATTAGCGAAATGTTTCTTTTTTGAAAATTTTCTAAAATTCCAATATAGACAACCTCAAATTGTTTCATGTGATTTAACATTTCGATGTATTTCACTTGTTCGTATTTATAAGAACTTACTGCTGTTGATATTTTAGTTGAAAGTTCTAATGCTGACTGATCTTTTAACAATTTTGATTCCTCTAGTTTTGCAGTTGCTTGCAATACATTTCCCTTATTTTTTCTCCATAACGGCAATGGTATTCCAAAAGTGACATTTACTTGATTTACAAAAGCACCACCACGCTGATCGTAAGATGCTCCCATTGTTAAATCAGGTATGTTGAGGGATTTTTGCCATTTCACATACAATTCTCCATTTTCAATAATTTTTAAGCTTGTTAAATAATCTGGATTTTTAGCTAAACTTATTTCTTTTAATTCATTTTCATTTTGAATAATATTCTTCAAAAGCATCGAATTAATTTTATCTTCATCTAATTTTGGCTCAATATTTTCACCCAAATTGGTTAGAATTCTTAATTTTTCTTGTTCCAAAAAAATGTTGTTTTGAATATCTATTATGACATTTTTAAACGATAATGCTAAAGACTCTAATCTTACTAAATCTTTAAGAGGAATATTTCCTTTTTCAGATTGAACGGTATAAGCACTGATTAAACTATCCAAATTAGTTAACTGAACATTAATTCTTTCTGTTTTAGAAATATCAAAATATATTGAATAAAAACTTTGATGTAATTGATATTTTAAATTTCGTAACAATTGTTCAAATTGCAATTCAGCGATTTCTGAATTTGATTTAGCGAAATCTATTTCATTTCTCTTTTTCCCACCTAAATAAATTAATTGTTGAATAGCAAATGCCTTTTGACCATTTCCATTTACATCAAAA
The DNA here is from genome assembly GCA_947453715.1 of Flavobacteriales bacterium. Lineage (GTDB taxonomy): Bacteria > Bacteroidota > Bacteroidia > Flavobacteriales_D > Crocinitomicaceae > CAIUKX01. The sequence continues at coordinate 18,615 of CANGHX010000016.1, forward strand.
TATTGTTTTCCTTGAGGGTTGTAGGCATTTAATTCACCAGTAATAACAGGTAAATCCCATATTTTGGCTTGGATTATTTCTGCTTTAGACGCAGAAATATTAAATTGTTCAGCAAGCAGAAATAAATTATTTTTCAAAAACAACTCATCGCATTTTTCTAAACTAATTTGATTTTGTGTAAAAGACTTAATTCCAAATAGGAAAAAGAATATAAAAAATAATTTAATTTTAAGAATTGATCGATCCACGATTAATAAATTTTGACAAAGTTATACACGATTAATCGTCAATATTTTTATTTATGAATTAATTAACAATTTTAAAAAAAAGAGGTGTACAAATTAATGACACCTCTTATAATTACGTTCTAAAATTTTCTAATCTTTATCTTTTTCAGAATCCTCAGAATCCATAGATTTTTCCATAGATTTCTCGCCTGCTTTTCTGATTTCTGTATGTCTAATTTCACCTCCAGAAGTACCAACTTCACGACCTTTTAAAATAACAACCAAAGATAAAGCAAGAATTAAAAGACTAAACCATTTCGCAAACGATTTTTGTTTCCAACTTGCCCAAATTGCAACAATAGAAATCAAACCTAATGCATAATTAAATAACGCGAAAGCTTCTGCCTTTTCTTCATGCTCGTGAATTAACTGTTCTGTAACTCCAGGAAGGTTTTCAGCCATTTCTTCTGCTCCTTCTCCTGAAGCAAATGCTGGCATCGTACAAATAGCTCCCACTACGAATAAAAAATAAGCTGTTCTCTTAACTACTTCTGATTTGATGATTAATCCTAAGATTAACACGATTAACGCTGCCATCGGAATAATGATTGGCAAATGGTTAACTACTAAATGAAAATGTGCTCCGTTCATGATTTTTTGAATTTTAAATTATAAATTTTGAATTTTGAATTCTTTTACCTTTGAAGGGGGACTTGGGGATGACTTTTGTGAACTCAATTTTGCATCGATTTGCTTCGAATTAAATTCATAATATCACATCCCTTAATCTCCTTGCGCTATCGCTCTGTCTTCGCAGATATATTTTCTCCCTCAAGGCGGGAAACTTCTAAATTTTAACTATTAACTCTCAACTATTATTACTCTTCCTCTTCTGCGTTTTTTAATTTCATCAATAATGAATATGCTCCATTTACTACAATTGGTTGACCATTCAATTTTGAATAATTAATAATTTCAACTAATCCGTTTTCTTTGGCTCCCGTTTTCACTTGAATCATCTCGAACTCGTTCTTTTTTAATTCAACAAACACATATTCAAAGTTTCCAAAACGAATAACTGCTTCTTCTGGAATCGTTTGAGCTTTTACATTTTTCAACTCAATATCAGCATTCATGTACATTCCTGGAACTAAATTTTTATCGTATTTATTAAAATGACAATGCACTTCTGTGTTTTTTTGCATCGAAAGTGAATGTCCAATTAAAATAATTTCACATGGATATCTTTTACCTGAATTGTTATCGTAAGCCACTAACTTTTGTCCTATAGCCAACTTCGGTAAATCTTTTTCGAATACACTTAAATTCAAGTGTATATCAGCAACATTTACTAATTCAAATAACACTTCACTAGGAGTCAAGTACTTCCCAATATTTGCATTTATTTTTGAAACATACCCATCAATTGGCGAACTTATAGAAACTCTTTTAGAAATATTGTCTTCATTTAAACGATTCGAATTGATTCCGATTAATTGTAAACTTTCATCCAACGCTCTTAAATTAATTTTAGCATTTTTGTACTCAGCCTCCGCTTGTTGAAAAATCTTGTCGCTCGATGCTTTACTACTGTTTAACTCTTTTTGTCGTTCATATTCTCCCTCAGAGATTTTCAATTTTACTTTTGCTAATAAATAATTTTGTTGCAATTGAACATATTGTTGATCTTCCAATGTCGCAATCACTTGACCTCTTTTTACCATTGCACCAGGCAACAAATCAGTAGTTTTCAAATAACCTCCCATAGGGATGCTGATTGAAACTAAGTTTTGAGGTGGAACATCAATTTTTCCGTTTAGCTTTAATATGGAAGAAATTTCTTTTTCCTCTAATTTAGAAAAAGTTAATCCCGCATTTTTAACTTGCGCATTTGTTAAAGTTACTTTCATTGATTCAACAGCAGGTGCTGTTTCTGTTGTTTTTACGTCTTCCTTTCCACCACAAGCTACCAACAGCATTAAGAATGGTATAATATAATTTATTTTCATTGTTTCCTGTATTATGTCAGTCTGAGTTGATTTATTTAAGGAAAAATTTCCTTAAATAAATTGTATCGAAGCCTGACCTATCGTTAATTTCCGTTTAATAAATATGTTAATTCAATTGTACTTTCATTCAATTTCAAGATGGCATCTTGGTAATTACTTTGAATGGAAATACTTTGATTCACCAACATTGCCCAATCTAAATAATTAATGTCCCCATTGATAAATTGCTTTTGTGCAGTTTCAAAAATTAACCTTCCATTTGGTAAAGCTTGTTCTTCCAACTCTTTCACGATTTGTTTCTGAACATCGTAACGCTTTACTAATATATCTAGTTGATTTTCAATATTTTGTTTTTCAATATCAATATTAGCTTGTACAACTTCAGAATTTAATTTCGCTAGTTTCACATTTTGTTTTTGATTGGAAAAAATTGGGATTCCGACACCCACTTGGGCACTTCCAAACCTTGTTGAATAATCGTATGTAATATTATTTGAACCTGTTCCAAACATTGTCATAGAGTTTAAACTAACCATCAATGAAGGATATAATTTCGCTTTCTCTAATCTTGTATTTGCTAAAGCGATCAATAAATCTGCATCTAACATTTTAATTGTTGGATGATTTGATAATACAGTTTTGTCAATTGAACTATTAAAATCCATTCTGTTTGAAGAAACAGAAGGAATAAGTTGGTCCTTAGTATTCAATAACAACTGAAATTGAAGTAAACCTATTTCTAAATCTGCTTTCAATTGACTCAATTGATGATTTATTTGAAGACGTTGATTTTCAATTGTTGTTTTCTCTAAAATATTACTTTCACCCAATTTGATTCTTAGGTTTGCATTTTGAAGATAAACCGCGTAAATACTGTCAATTCTTAATAACAAAACCTTTTTTTCTTCTAAATTGACCAAATTAAAAAAAGAATAAGCTACTTTGCGTTTTACATCTATTGCTTTTGAATTAACACTTATTTCACTTTTTTTCCAAGTTTCCGTTAATACTTTTTTTCGATTCGAATAGACAGTTGGGAAATCCAAAGATTGACTTATAGCTTCTTTATTATCAAAATAATAACTATTCATTCTACCGTAATCAAATGTGATCATTGTTTGAGGCAATGAATTAGACATTTTAATCATTTGTTTATTGTATTCTGACAACAATTTTTCATTTTTCAATATCAAATTATTTGCTAAGGCAGAATCAATTGCAGATTGAAAATTAATTGGTGTTTGTCCGAAACTTTGAGTTGAAATGATTATGATTGCAACTATTGATACAATAGTTTTATTCTCAACTTTTAATTCCTTAGAATTCGTGAAAATGACATATAAAATTGGTAGTACAAATAACGTCAAGAATGTTGCTAATAATAAACCTCCAATAACTACAGAAGCTAACGGACGTTGAACTTCAGCACCAGCTCCATGACTCATAGCCATCGGCAAGAAACCTAATGATGCAACAAAAGCCGTCATTAAAACAGGTCGCATACGAATTTTTGTTCCCATCAGTACAATTCTTTTTAAATCATCCATACCTTCAGCTTTCAATCGATTAAATTCTGCTATTAAAACAATTCCATTTAGAACCGCTACACCAAAAAGAGCAATAAATCCAACTCCTGCACTGATACTAAAGGGCAATCCTAAAATATAAAGTGCAAAAATACCTCCGATTGCAGATAATGGAATCGCTGTAAAAATTAATAATCCTTGTTTAACTGATTTAAATGCAAAATATAATAAGAAGAAAATCATCAATAAAGCCAATGGAACGGCAATTGATAAACGTTTTTTTGCTTTTTCTAAATTCTTGAAAGATCCTCCATATTCAACTGTGTATCCTGGAGGAAATTTGATTTTTGAATCCACTTTAGAACCTAGTTCTTCCATTAAACTTTGAACATCACGCCCACGAGCATTGAATCCTACAACAATTCTACGTTTTGTGTTTTCTCTTTGTATTTGGTTTGGTCCTTCAACAATATCAACTTTCGCTAACATATTTAAAGGAACTTGAGATCCGTCTGGAGTTGGAATAAGCAAATTCTGAACATCTGTAACATCTGCTCTTTGCGATTTATCCATTCTTACCACTAAATCAAATCGTTTTTCTCCTTCATAGACTAAACCAGCAGCTCTACCTGAAAAAGCTGCATTTATAACATCATTCACATGATTTATTGTTAATCCATATTGAGAAATAGCAGATCGATTATATTCAATAACAATCTGTGGCATCCCTGTTACAGCTTCTACATATAAATCTTCAGCTCCATCAATTCCTTGAACAATACCACCTAATTTATGCGCATAGGCGGCAAGCGTATCCAAATCTTCACCATAAATTTTGCAGACAATGTCTTGTCGAGCACCAGTCATTAATTCATTGAAACGCATTTGAACTGGATATTGAAAACCAAATGTAACACCTGGTACAACTTCCAATTCTTTTTTCATTTTTTCAGCTAATTCATTAAACGTTTTCGCTGAAGTCCATTCTTTTTTATCTTTCAATATTACCATTAAATCTGTTGCTTCCATTGGCATTGGATCTGTTGGTATTTCACCGCTTCCTGTTTTTCCAACAACTTTGAGTACTTCTGGGAATTTATCAATCAACACTTTCTCAGCTTTCAAACATGCTGCCATTGAGGCTTCCAAACTTGTTCCAGTTAAAACCCTTGTTTCTACTGCAAAATCTCCCTCTTCCAATGCAGGAATAAATTCACCTCCTAAAGTTGTCATTAAAGTGATTGCTAAAACAAATAAAGCAATGACTGAAATGATAATCTTCTTAGAATGTCTTAACGCTTGACCTAATTTTTCCTGGTAAAAACGTTCAAGTTTTCCCATTATTTTATCAGAAATAGTCTGCTTATTTGTTCCTTTTTTCGATAAAATAATTGCACTCATCATTGGAACATAAGTCAATGAAAGTATAAAAGCCCCAATCAAAGCAAAAGCAACAGTTTGAGCCATTGGTTTAAACATTTTGCCTTCTATTCCTTGTAAAGTGAAAATGGGTAAATAAACTACTAGAATAACGATCTGGCCAAAAACTGCACTGTTCATCATTTTTCCAGCAGATTCTTTTACAATACCATCCATTTCATCTTGTTGAAACTTTGCTTTATTTCTATGTTTCCTGCTATGACTCAACTGATGCATAGTGGCCTCTACAATAATAACCGCTCCGTCGATGATCAAACCAAAATCTAAAGCACCCAAACTCATTAAGTTACCACTTACTCCAAATAAGTTCATCATAATAATGGCAAATAACATCGCTAACGGAATAACACTTGCTACTAATAAACCAGCTCTAAAGTTCCCTAAGAAAAGTACTAAAATGAAAATCACAATCAACGCTCCTTCAATCAAGTTCGTCTCAACTGTATGAATTGAATTATTTACCATTTTAGTTCTATCTAAAAACGGTTCAATTTCAACACCTTCAGGAAGTGTTTTTTGAATTTCAGCAATTTTCTCTTTAACATCTTTGATGACTTGCGAACTATTACCGCCTTTCATCATCATTACTATTGCTCCAGCAACTTCACCTTCACCGTTATAAGTTAATCCTCCAAAACGAATTGCATGACCGATTTTTACTTCAGCAACATCTTTGATAGTAAGCGGAGTCCCAGCATCTGTCGTTTTAATTGCAATTGATTCTATGTCTTCTTTTTTGCCTAATAAACCTTCCGTTCGAATGAATAAAACACTTGATTGTTTTTCAATATAGGCACCACCTGTATTTTGATTATTTTGTTCTAAAGCACTAAAAACATCATCTATCGTAATTCCAAATGCATTCAATTTATTTGGTTGAATTGCAATTTCATATTGCTTTAATTTACCTCCGAAACTACTTACATCTGCGATGCCGTCAACGCGCAATAAATCACGACGTACAATCCAATCTTGAATCGTTCTTAATTCTGTGTCATCATATTTTCCTTCGTAGCCTTTTTTAGCTTTCACAATGTATTGATAGATTTCACCTAAACCAGTTGTTATCGGCCCCATACTTGGAACGCCGACTCCTTTAGGAATCTGATCTTTTACATTCTGTAGTCGCTCCTGAACTTGCTGTCTTGCCCAATAAACGTCGGTATCATCATCAAAGACTAAAGAAACGACTGATAAACCAAAACGAGAAAAACTTCTGATTTCTATTAACCCGTGAATATTACTATTCGCTTGTTCAACAGGAAAAGTCACTAAACGTTCAATATCTGTTGCCCCTAGAGATGGCGCTGAAGTAATAATTTGAACCTGATTGTTTGTGATGTCAGGAACAGCATCAATTGGCAATTTTGTTAATTCATAACTCCCATATCCAATGAGAAAAATTGTAAACAAGCCAATTATCAATTTCTGCTTAACAGAAAAATTAATTATTGCATTTAACATAAATAAAATTGATTTTTAATTCTTTATAATGAATAAAAGCAAAGTCCAATACTTTGATTTTTGAAAGAATTATCCAAGTTTAGGCGGTTGCCAAATCGATGGTGTATAGAAAGATCTTAATGATTGATTATCAAAAAATATTTTTCCTTCTTCTACTTCAGAAATAAAAGGTTCTGAAACTATTCGAATTGAAGGTGTAGGAAAAAAATAAGTGAAAGTTGTAGTATAATCAGTATGAGAATGAAACGGCAATTGTGAATCTTCTTCTTTATCAGATTTACCAATACCTTTATTAGAAGAATGTGAATGATCGATGTAATGAACATATAAGAACTCGCCAAAAGTAATCTGTTTATTTTCAGATTGATGCTCTGTGAAGTGATTAACTAAAAAAGGGATTTTCAACATTTCTGAAAACTCCGTAGATGTAAACAGATATGTAAAAATCAATCCTATAAGTATTATTTTTTTCACAAAACAAATATAGAAATAATGTAGATTCATTTCTTACATAGTTCAATAAATAAATTGTTAAATTTTATTAAACATTCAATCGTTAAAAAATGATTAAGGCATTTGAAGTACTTTTTAACAATTTTTAAAGTCAGTTTTCTATCTTTACATTTTATACATCAAACTTTTATATTTACTTTCGTACATCATGAGTAAAAAAGCAGAAGAATACAATTCAAAAGGAGTTAGAACGAGTTATGTTTCTACGGTGATTGGAATTTCCTTGGTTTTATTTATGATTGGACTTGTAATCGGTGGTTTTCTTGGTTTAGGAAATGTTCAAAAACAAGCAAAAGAAAGTTTACAAGTAGATTTATTTTTTAAGCCAGAACTAAACACTGCAGATATAAAACAAATTGAACAAGAATTAAAAACTTGGGATAAATTCAATGAAGTTTATTTTGTTTCTCCCGAAAGAGCGATTGAAGAATTCAGTGGTGAAGATCAAAATTCTGGTCAAATTTTACGAATATTTGAAGGTAAAAATCCTTTACCTCCAACGGTTGGATTTAAACCTAAAGAGAAGTATGCGAATAGAAAAGATATGAAAATTATCAAAGATCAATTATTGAAAGCATACCCGAATGAAATCGATGAAGTAAATTATGATGAAGCAAGTGTGAATTCAGTTAATTTAGGTTTCAAACAATTTGTTTTTCTTTTCTTAGCTGTTGCTATTTTGTTGATAATAATTGCTGTTGCAATGATTAATAATACGATACGATTAGCTTTATATTCAAGAAGATTTACCATTAAAACAATGCAGTTGGTTGGCGCAACACATGCTTTTATACGTCGACCATTTTTATTACAATCAATTTTTCAAGGATTTGTTTCCGCGGTGATTGGAATGGCATTAATGATGACGTTATTCTATGCATTAAACAATGTATTAGATTCAATTGAAATCAGTTATAACTTCAATAGCTTTTTACTTCTTTTTTGTAGTTTAATAGGAATTGGAGTGGTAATCACTTTTGTATCAACTTGGGTTGCATTGAATAAATTTTTAAGAATGCAATTAGACGATTTATATTAAATAAAAAATAATGGAAAATAAAAAACCGTTTTTCGCTTTTAGACCTGAAAATTATAGAATTTTATTAATTGGATTAGCAATTAATGTAATTGGATTTATTTTAATGTTGGGTGGCGGAACTGAAGATCCAAATAAATTTGATGGTGATGCATTGTTTAGCAGTACAAGAATTACAATCGCACCTTTTCTTATTATTTTGGGATATTTGGTAATCATGTATTCAATAATGCGCAAACCAAAATCATCTTCTGAAGAAGAAAAATAATAGCAAATGAATTTAATAGACGCAATTATTTTAGCAGTAATCGAAGGATTAACTGAATTTTTACCAGTATCATCAACTGGACATATGATAATCGGTTCCTCTTTCATGGGAATTGCTGACAAAGATTTTACAAAGCTTTTTACTATTGTTATTCAGCTTGGTGCTATTCTTTCAGTTGTTGTACTTTACTTTAAAAGATTTTTTAAATCATTTAACTTCTATTATAAACTAATAGTTGCATTTATTCCCGCAGCCATTTTTGGTTTTCTTTTTAGTGATTACATTGATAAATTGCTAGAAAATCCTTTAGCAGTAGCAATTTCTTTATTAGTTGGTGGTATAATTTTACTATTTGTAGATAAATGGTTTAACAAACCAGTCTATCTAGAAGAAGAAGAAATTGATTATTTAACTGCCTTAAAAATCGGTTTTTTTCAATGTATAGCAATGATACCAGGGGTTTCAAGATCTGGAGCATCAATTGTAGGTGGAATGAGTCAAAAGTTAAGTAGACAAGTTGCTGCTGAATTTTCATTTTTCTTAGCCGTTCCAACAATGTTTGCGGCTACAGCTAAAAAATTATTAGATTATTTTAAAGACGGAAATACAATCAATTCAGAGCAAATTAAAATACTTGCTGTTGGAAATATTGTTGCCTTTATTGTTGCTTTAATCGCTATCAAAAGCTTTATTGGTTATTTAAATAAAAATGGATTTAAGTTATTCGGATATTATAGAATTGTATTAGGATTAATATTAATCATCTTATTAATAAGTGGTTACGATTTAAAAATAGTCTAACAATTTAGAAAAGTGATTGATATTAAAGAATTTTCAGAAGGAAGTACAATAATCGTTGACAAACCATTAACTTGGACTTCCTTTGATGTTGTGAATAAAATTCGTTGGAATTTAAAACAAGCTCTAAAAGTTAAGAAAATCAAAGTTGGTCATGCTGGTACTCTAGATCCTTTAGCCTCAGGATTATTAATTCTTTGTATAGGTAAACATACAAAGTTGATAGATAGTATAATGGTTGGTGAAAAAACGTATACAGGAACAATTTTGTTAGGTAAAACAACTCCATCTTACGATCTAGAATCTGAATTCAATCAAGAGTTTGAAACAAATCACATCACGAATGAGTTATTAGAGTCTGTTCGATTAACATTTCTAGGTGAAATTCAACAAGTACCTCCTATTTTTTCAGCAAAACAGATTGATGGTCAAAGAGCTTATGATTTAGCTAGAGCGGGAAAAGAAGTTGAATTGAAGCCAAATACAATTCATATATCGGATTTCAAAATCACTAACAATCGTTTTCCTGAAATTGACTTTGAAATTTCTTGTTCGAAAGGAACATATATTCGTTCAATTGCTCATGATTTTGGAAAATTATTAAATTCCGGCGGAACCTTAATCCAATTAAGAAGAACCAAATCAGGTGATTTTTCAATTAGTGATGCTAAGTCGGTAGATGAATGGATAGAAATAATTAGGAAACCAACAACCGAAAATAATATTTAATTGTATTTGAATCTTTTGTCAATTATTTTCGTACATTTATTACACAAAGTTGTTTGTTTAATAAAATAACTTAACTGAAAAAAAATTAGAAATTCGCTATTACAATGTCTGAAACTATTAAAGTTCTAATTGTCGATGATCATAAATTGATCGTTGAAGCATGGACAAATATCTTAAATACTGTTGCCAATTTTGCTGTGTGTGGTTGCGCAGATAATGCAGAAGACGCACTATTTTTAGCTCATAGAGAGCGTCCTGATATTATTTTAATGGATATTAATTTAAAAGGAAGTTCAGGTTTTGAGGCTACAGAAAATATTATCAATCAACTTCCAAAAACGAAAGTTATTGCTTTATCCATACATGATGATTTGTCAATCGTGAAAAAGATTTTCGCAATTGGAGCAACTGGCTATTTGACTAAAAATTCTTCTAAAAAAGAACTAATTGAATCAATTCAAAAAGTGTATGATGGAGAAAAATACATCTGTGAAGAGATTAAAGAACGTTTTTTAGCTTCTGCTATGAATGGAAATGATGAAAACACCAAAAAAGAATTAACATCCAAAGAAATTGAAATCGTTAAATTCATTACAAAAGGTTTAACATCAAAAGAAATAGGTGAATTATTAAATATTTCTAATAGAACAGTGGACACTCATCGTCATAATATTCTAAAAAAATTAGAGATCCCAAATGCCGCACAACTAAGTAGTTGGGCTAAGGAGAAAGGATATGTTTGATCCTATCAAAATAAACTAAGTGATTCTACTTATAGCTTACTCTATGTGATTGTCTATTTCACCTTTTTTGACTTGTTTTTCTATAAATACTATAATGCAGTTTGATATATTTGTTACAAGAGATTTCTGATAGGTCATTTCTTTAAGCTGAAAAAATTAAAACTTAATATAGTTCATTTAAAGATATTTATATGAAAAACTATTATACTATGAAAAAAATACTGTTACTAACTGGAATTTTATTCACTCAATTAGTTGCTTTTGGTCAAGTAACTACTGAGAAAGTTTGGGTAACGTTTGATGATATTTCAATATTACCTGAATTTTCAAAAGAGAAACTTCATTCAAGTTCACCTCAACTACAAAACATAATCAATCAATTTTCGATTACTAAAGTTTCTCAAGCTCTTTCAGCTTCTAGAAATCCTCAGCTTCAAAAAGTCTATGAGTTAGAATGTAATTGTAATGCCACAGAATTGGTTCAATCAATCAATAAAGTAAAAGGTATTTTAAAACCTGAACTTGCTCCTGTTTATGATTTGATGTTTGACCCAAATGATTATAATTTAAATTTTTCAACAGATTGGGCATTGGATTTAATCAAAGCGAAACAAGCTTGGGATGTTACTACAGGCGACACTTCAGTAGTAATAGGTATAACAGATGCAAACTTTGATTTAAATCACCCAGAATTTATTGGAAAAGTAAATTTTTCTGATCCAAATTTGAGCGATCCAAATATTAATCATGGAACAGCAGTTGCAATTGAAGCAGCAGGTGGATTCAATAATGGTTATGGCAAAAGCTCAGTTGGTGGAAATTGTCATTTAAGATTATATTCAATGGGATACAATTCCCTTTTACAAGCAACTTATGATGGTGTAGATATAATAAATGCAAGTTGGGCTGCAAGTTGTGGTTATAGTGATTATGGACAATCTGTATGTGATGAAGTTTATAACAATGGTGTTGTATTAATCGCTGCAGCTGGAAATGGTGGTACATGTGGTGGTCCAAATAATTATGTTTATCCAGCAGCATATAATCATGTTATTTCTGTAACTTCAATAGGTCCAAACAACAATCATCAAAGAATTATTGGAAATGCAAATACAACTCATCAACACAATACTACAGTAGATATATCTTCACCGGGTTATGCCGTTCAACTAGCATACCCAAATGGAGTATATGCTACAGGTGGTGGAACTTCATTTGCATGTCCAATCGTAACTGGAGTAGCTGGTTTAATATTATCTGCTAATCCATGTTTAACTGTTGACGAAGTAGAACAAATATTAAAAGAAACATCTCAAAATATTGATGCCCAAAATCCTGATTACATTGGAATTATTGGAGCAGGTAGGGTTGATGCGTCAGCTGCTGTAATTAGAGCAAAACAAATATTAACTTTAGATTTAACTCCTGTAAGTAGTTTTATTTGTGAAAGTCAAGTTGGACAAGCATCAGTAACGATTACAAATGGAAATGCTCCATATAGTTATTTATGGAATAATGGAAGTACAAGTAGTAGTTTAATTAACTTACCTCAAGGTACATATGATGTAACTGTCACTGACTCTAAAGGTTGTGTTGGCCAAACTTCTTTAACAATTTCTGGTCCTTCAGTAAATTTTGATTATTCTTCATC